>CALAHL010000381.1 GCA_937891725.1 uncultured Rhodospirillaceae bacterium
CAGTTCATGCCGAATGCCCTCTTTCACCTGATCGAAGGACGCGACGATCTCATCCTTGCGTTCGGTGACCCGGAACACATGCCAGCCGAGATCGCTTTCGATCGGCTGGCTGACCTCACCCTCTGCAAGGGCGAAAACCGCGTCCTCGGTGCCTTCGGGCAAATCGGCCTTGGTCAGGGTGCCGAGTTTCGCAGTATCGGCGTCCATCTCGGCGAGGTCTTCTGCCACCGCAAAGAAATCTTCCCCGCTGGTGATCCGGTCATAGGCTGCCTGCGCGGTCGTCTGGTCGACCAGGAAGATCTGCTCAACGGTGCGGGTACCGGGGATGGTGAAGCGAGGGATCTGCTCCTCATAAGACGCTCGGATCTCCGCCTCCGGAATGTCGATGGTCTCGGCGATGGCCTCCGGCATGATCTCGACCCAGGTCAATGCCCGGTATTCCGGTTCCCTATAATCATCCTTACGCTCCTGATAGAACGTATCGAGCGTGGCGGCTCCGGGCCGGTCCGGTGCAGGCAAGGCTTCCGGCTGGATCGTCAGCAGACGCGCGGTCCGGCGGGTTTCCCGATAGTCATAGATCCGGTCCACGACCGCATCTGGAACCGCATCGTCCGCGACCAAGGCGCCGATCAGCTGATTTCGGGTCAACTCTGTCACCAGCCGGTCGACGAACTGCGCCTCGGTCTGGCGTGTGCGGAACAGGAAATTCTCGTAGGCGGCGCGGTTGAAGTTACCGAGATCGTCGACGAACTGTTCCCGCACATAGCGCCCGACCTGCTCCCGACCGACGCCGAGCCCAAGTTCTTCGGACTCGACAGTCAGGACCGCCTCGGTCGCGAACTGGGACAGAACCCGGTCGAGAAGGCCGATCTGAATCGCGATCTGTGGGGTCACCTGCGGACCGAGCTGGCCACGCTGACGGTCGAACTCGTCAGCGACCGTCTGGGTGGAAATACGCACGTCACCCACGGAAACAGCCGCCCGTCCGGCGGCGGGGCCTCCGAAGATGTCTCCCACACCCCAGACCGCAAAACTCGCGATCAACAGGACAAACAGGGCCTTGACGAAGATCGATCCCAGGGCGGACCGTATGATTTGAAGCATGGCTGCGGCCGTTTTTTTTAGGTGAAGTCACGCGGTCGAACCGGATGTCCGCTGCCCGCGAAAGCCGCGCATCATAAGGAACGGGTGGGACCGGGGGCAACCCCTGGAAGACCGCTCCACGACACATATCTAACGGCTGCAGAAATGGACGGTCACTTGGCCTTGCGCGCGGCGGCGTGGTAAAGCCCTGCGCAACCCACCGATACGTCCGAACGAACCAGGTCAAGGGAGACCCACCATGGCGCCGCGTCCGCTGATCGCCGGAAATTGGAAGATGAACATGGATCTCGCCGCCTCCGAGTCCTTGGCCAAGGACTTGTTGACCGGCGTTGGCGCCGCCGCGAAGTTCGAGATGGCCGTTTGCCCGCCGGCTCCCTATCTTGGGGCGGTCCTGGGCGTGCTTGAGGGTTCGATGATTTCGGTTGGCGGACAGGATTGTCATCACAACGCTTCCGGCGCCCATACCGGCGACACGAGTGCCGCGATGCTGGCCGACCTTGGCTGCACCTATGTGATCGTTGGTCACTCCGAGCGCCGGGCCGATCATGGCGAGAGCGATTCCGTGATCCTCGCCAAGGCAACGGCGGCGCGCGGCAACAATCTGGTTCCCATTGTTTGTGTTGGTGAGACCGAGGCGGAGCGCGATTCTGGCAAGACGCTCGACATTGTCGGCACCCAGATCCGAGGCTCGGTGCCCGAAGGCTTGACCGGCGAGACTCTGGTGGTCGCCTACGAGCCGGTCTGGGCGATCGGCACCGGCCGGACACCGACCACCGATGACGTGGCCGCGGTGCACGCCCATATCAGAAGCGTCCTGGCCGAGAAGACCGACGATGCGGCGAACGTGCGGTTGCTCTATGGCGGGTCGGTCAAACCGGCCAACGCTGTGGAACTGATGGCGGTCGACAATGTGAATGGTGCATTGGTCGGCGGGGCGAGCCTGAAGGCGGGCGATTTTTTGGCGATTGCCCGATCGACCTGACTGTCTCTAAGACTGGGGAAGGTGCGCCGGTACAGGTTATGCACC
>CALAHL010000382.1 GCA_937891725.1 uncultured Rhodospirillaceae bacterium
CGCCCTGGCCCGTCCGGATTGCGCGATCACACTGGTCGGACCGGGGACACCACTCTGCCCCGGTCTCTTTCTACAACGGGTCGACCGACTCGCCGGCTTCATCGTCACCGAGACCGACACGTGCATAAAAGCCGTGATGGAAGGAGCCGGAGCGCGCGCGTTCAGAAAACACGGCCGACCGGTCCTTCTGACGCCGAGCTGAACCGGCGCTCGCCCTACTCGACCCGGCAGCCGATGCGTTCGGTCGCATCGAAGACGACGAGTGTCTCTCCAACGTTCAACGTGACCCAACAATCGTCCCATTGCTTTCGGGTCTTCGCTTCGACTTGAACGATGTTCATCTTGTCCGGATTCTCGAACGCGATCGTCGCGCTATCACCGGCACTGACAGCGGTATAGTCCTTGGTCCAGAACTTGATGCGGACACTGGCCTCGGTCGAGCTTTGGTTATCGATGTAAATCTCGGATTTAGGTGGCCCCTGTGGTTCTTCCTCGCCGCATCCAGCAAGGAACGCGAACAGACCAACACTCAATAAAGCCAACAGTTTGTGTTTCATGCGGGCAAGACTGTGGCATGTGCGACGCATCCGCAAGTGCAAAGCCGCAGCGAGCTATTCTCACGCATCTAAAATCTGTTCAGCCCAGGACAGATCCTCGGGCGTGTTTATGTTCAGAAACGGATCATGCGGCTGGACGGGCCAGTCCACGGTCGCGGCCCCGAGCGCGCGGACGACGCTGCCGACCTTCCGCTCTCCGTCTTCGATCAGCGCCCGGCTCAGGTCCTCACGGAGGCACAGCGACCAAAGGCCAACGACCGGATGCAATCGTCCGGCGCTTGCGGCAACAGCCACCGGCGCCCGGTCCCGCGCCACTGCATGTGAGAGCCGTACCAACAGATCCGGAGGCAGGAAGGGGGCGTCGGACGGAACCGCCAGAACCCAGCGCGCCCAGTCCTGGCGTGACGCCCACTCCAACCCGGCAAGGACTCCTGCCAATGGACCAAGTCGTGCCTCCGGATCGAGATCGGGCACGATCGGCAGCCCAAACGACGCGATTTGATCGGACACGTCATTGGCATTCAGAATGACCGCGCCCACGGACTCCGGCAGGCGGGCCAACACGTGACTGAGCAGATTCCTGCCGCCCAGGTCTTTGAGCCCCTTGATCCCGCCGCCCAAGCGACGCGATCGGCCACCGGCCAGAACCACCACCACAACGGCCTCTGGTCGAACCGGAATATCGGTGGTCCTGCCGGGCGACGTCTTCATTTCATGCCCCCTTCGACGATGTGCCCCTTTAACAGCGTTATATTCCGTCGTATATAACGCTGATGAAACACAACCCTGAGATCGTTACGCCCGCGTCGACCGGTCCGGCGCCCGCTCCGTTGATTGATCCGTTTGCCCGCGAAATCTCGTATCTTCGCGTCTCGGTGACCGATCGGTGCGACTTCCGCTGTGTGTACTGCATGGCGGAAGACATGACGTTCCTGCCGAAGGCCGATGTCCTGACGCTCGAGGAATTGGCTCGATTGTGCAATGCCTTTGTCGATATGGGCGTCCGGAAACTGCGGCTGACCGGCGGGGAACCCCTGGTTCGGCGCAACATCATGTGGCTGATCCGAGAACTGGGGCAGCGGCTGAACGGCGGTGGCCTGGATGAGCTTACCCTGACCACAAACGGAAGCCAGCTGGCAAAATATGCAGATCAACTGTTCGAGGCGGGTGTCCGGCGCGTCAACGTCTCGATCGACACGCTGGATCCCGAGAGCTTCCGCACGATCACCCGTTGGGGCAAGCTCGAACAGGTGATGGAGGGACTGGCGGCGGCCGATCGGGCCGGGCTCGCCGTCAAGATCAACGCGGTGGCGCTGAAGGGCGTCAACGAGGATGAACTGGCGGATATGCTGCAGTGGTGTGGGGATCGCGGCTACGACATGACCGTGATCGAAGTGATGCCGATGGGCGATATCGGCGGCGAGAACCGAGTGGATCAATATCTACCCCTGTCGATGGTGCGCTCGAAACTCTCGAAGCGGTTCACCCTCACTGACATCCCCTATATGACCGGCGGGCCAGCCCGCTACATGCAGGTCGAGGAGACCGGTGGACGGCTCGGCTTCATCACGCCG
>CALAHL010000383.1 GCA_937891725.1 uncultured Rhodospirillaceae bacterium
TGGTCGGAATATCCTTCCAGATCGGCAGCAAAAGCCCGGTCAGCAGGTAGAGCTTGGTCGTGGTAGTTTTCGGCAGGGACGCAGCCTCGGCATCCCAAAGCCGTGCGAACTCAGGCTTGCCGATCTCTTCCCAGGCCGAGGCCTCGAACCTTGTCTCCTCCAGATAGCTCGACCCGTTTGGCCGCACCGCCTTGCGCATCAGCGTGACAAAATCCTCGTCATACATCTGCATGGGGCGCGCCGAGATGAGCGCCGCGCGGCCGGAGGCGCGGTTGACCATGGGCAGCTTGTCGGGATTGCGCGACAGGGCCTCTTCGGCACCAAGGACATGCACCGGATCCGTGACCTCGAGCCCGATGATCCGCGTCACCGCGCCGGATTTCGGGCAAGTCCAGAGATCCTCTGTGGAGACCTGCTCGATCTTTTCGCCGCGCAGGGTTTCGACGCCGAGATCGAGCGTGCCCGCCGCCCGCGCCCGTTCGGTCTGACCAGCGATCCGGCGCATGAACTCGGCAAAGAGCGCGTTCTGCATGTGGATGGGCAGGGCCAGAACCCGGTTCAGAAACCGCTGGATCGGCGGCAACTCCTCGAGAAGCACCCCGTCCTTGTCGATCAGCCGCAGGGCTGTCCAGTCGGTGAAGCTCTCGTAGCTCATCGCCTCAGCGCGCCCGGCGGCAAGATCGGCGAAATACCCACGCAGCGCCGCTCGCGCGATCGGGCTTTCGAGATTGTCCTCCTCGCGGAACATGCCTTGCGAGCCGGTCTCGCGCTGACCCTTGGTCAAGGCCCCCAGCTGGTCGAGGCGCTTGGCTATAGTCGAGGTGAAACGCTTCTCGCCATGCACATCGGAGGTGCAGACCCGGAAGAAGGGCGCGCTGACCTGAGCCGAGCGATGCGTGCGACCGAGCCCCTGGATGGCCGCATCCGCGCGCCAGCCGGGCTCCAGCAGGTAGTGCCGCCGCCGTTTCTGGTTCTTCGCAGTTTGCGCCGCATGATAAGAGCGGCCCGTGCCACCTGCATCGGAGAAGATCAGGATATCCTTCTCGCCGTCCATGAAGGCTTGGGTCTCGGACGAATTGCTGCTGGCGGCGCGCTTCTCGATGAAGAGATGACCATCCTCGGCCTTGAGAGGACGGATGGACCGCCCTGTGACTTCTGCCACGGCCTCGTCGCCAAAGGCCCAGAGGATCTGATCGAGCGCCGAGGGGATCGGCGCCAGCGTCATCAACTCCATCATGGCCGCATCTCGCAGGGCGAGCGCCTCGCGCGAGACGACGAGCGCGCCGGTCTCATCCCGCAAAGGTTCCGCCACCATGTTGCCGTCGATCTCCACGAGCTTTTGGGCATAGATCGGGAAAGCCTGTTCGAGGTAGCCCAGTATTCCCGAGGCGTGATGTCGACGCGGATATCATTCCACTCCTCGGTCGGGATGTCCGAGAGGCGACGCTCCATCAGCGCCTCGCCCGTCGACACAATCTGAATGACGGAGGAATGCCCTGCAAGCAGATCGGCGTCGATAGAGGCGATCAGGGTGGGGGTTTTCATCGAGGTCAGAAGGTGACCGAAGAAGCGCTGCTTGGCAGACTCGAAGGCCGAGCGGGCAGCGGATTTGGCCTGGCGGTTCAGCGTGCCGCTGGAGCCAGTCGAGCTGGCCGGGCCAGTGATGTTGGCGGCTTCCATGGCGGCGGTGAGGTTGTTGTGGATGATGGCGAAGGCCCCGGCATAGGCATCATAGATGGCACGCTGCTCCGGAGTGAGGGGATATTCGACCAGTTCATATTCGACGCCGTCGTAAGACAGCGACCGCGCGGTGTAGAGGCCAAGGGCGCGGAGATCTCGGGCCAGCACTTCCATGGCCGCGACTCCGCCCGCCTCGATGGCCTCGACGAACTCGGCGCGGGTCGCGAATGGGAAATCTTCCCCGCCCCAGAGGCTGAGCCGCTGCGCATAGGCGAGGTTGTGAACTGAGGTCGCCCCGGTGGCCGAGACATAGACCACCCGCGCATTCGGCAGCTTGTGCTGCAGGCGCAGGCCGGCCCTGCCTTGCTGCGAGGCCTCAGTGTCGCCGCGCTCGCCCTTGGACCCAGCGGCATTCGCCATGGCATGGCTTTCGTCAAACAGGATCACCCCGTCGAAATCTGCACCCAGCCAGTCCGCGATCTGGTCGACGCGAGATTTCTTGGCCCCTCGCTCCTCAGACCGCAGTGTGGCGTAGGTCGTGAAGAGGATGCCCTCAGAAAGCGGGATGTCGCGGCCCTGCGCGAAACGCGAAAGCGGCGTCACCAGAAGACGCTCCTGGCCAAGCGCTGACCAGTCGCGCTGCGCGTCTTCCAGCAACTTGTCACTCTTCGAGATCCAGAGTGCCTTGCGGCGGCCTTGGCACCAGTTGTCGAGCAGGATCCCGGCTGACTGGCGGCCCTTGCCCGCCCCTGTGCCGTCGCCAAGGAAGAATCCGCGGCGGAAGCGGATGGCGTCGCTGTCGCTATCAGGTGCGGCCGAAACAAGATAACCGGTTTCATCGACGTTCCAGGATCCTGCGAGATGGCCGGTATGCGCTTCGCCCGCGTAGATCACTGTCTCGAGCTGCGCGTCGGAGAGAAGGCCATCGCGCAACACGGCAGCGGGCAGCTTCGGGCGGTAGGTCGGTTTCGGCGGTGCGACCGAGGCCATGGCCGCCGATTGCACCAGCTTGGTCGGGTGTGGGACCGCGCCGGGGATGTCGATCGCTTGCAGACGGAAGGTCTCGTAAATCGCATCCGAAAGGCGCGCGGTATCATCGTTTTCGCGCACCTCGCGGAAGGTGTAGGCGAGGTCTTCAGCCTCGATCTTAGCGATTTCTTGCGCGGGTTGGGCCGCAGAAGTCGCGCAAGAAATGCCGATGGCCTTGCGCGTGGAGGGGGCAGAGTTTCCCGGAAAGAGGGAAGAACGGCCCTGACTTGCCGTTGCGGTTTGATGCAACCCTAGACGTGGCGGGACTTCGGTGGTGATCCGGGACAGTAGGTGCGCTACATCCGGAGACATTGGCTGACGCAGGTCAGCGGTGACGCCACCCATCTCGCCACCACGGCATTTGTCGAAGACCGAAATCCGGGTCTCAAAGCTAGTGCCATGCTTGGCGAAAGCCGCCCCCGACACAGCGCCGGTGAAAACCAGATGCGCGGACTCGGTCAGGCGGTCGAAAGTCTCGGCCCAGGCCGGAGCGTCCGGCGCGAAACTCGCACCCGTGATGGCGACCAACCGTCCTCCAGAGGCCAGCCGGGCAAGCGCCGATCGCAAGTGCCGCGCCGTCGCCTCGGTCGTCCGACCATCGACGTTGGCCATGGCCGAGAATGGCGGGTTCATCAGGATGACGCTCGGGCGCATGCCCGCGTCGAGATGATCGTCAATCTGCGCAGCGTCAAAGCGAGTGACCGGGCAGCCCGGGAACAGCAGGCGCAGAAGGTCGGTGCGGGTGTCTGCCAACTCGTTCAGCGCGAGTTTGCCGCCCGCGATTTCGGCGAGGATCGCCAGAAGCCCGGTCCCAGCCGATGGCTCGAGGACCAGATCGCGAGACGTGATCTGTGCAGCAGCCAGGGTCGCCAGCCCCATGGGTAGCGGTGTGCTGAATTGCTGAAAGCGCTCCATCTCTTCGGAGCGCCGGGTATGCGTGGGCAGGAGACCAGCCATCTTGGCGAGGATGGGCAGCAAGGCAGCGGGCGAGCCAGCCCGGGCCAGCAGCGCACGGCCAAATTTCCGCAGGAAGAGGACAAGCGCAACCTCGCCCGCCTCATAGGCAAGTTTCCAATCCCAAGCGCCCATCGCATCGGAGCCGCCGAAGGCACGCTCCATCTCGAGGCGCAGGCGCAGCGCGTCGATCTGAAAACCCTGCGCCAGATCGGGCTGCAGGGCCTCGGCAACTGCGAGGATCGCGGAGGCGGGATCAGGCAGGACAGGAACAACGACCGGCGTCAGCACGGTCGGGATCAACGGTTGGAACGTCATCAGAACACCTCAGGTTGGGGAAATTGGCAGAGCCGAAGGCGCTCTCGCGCAACCTTCCAGCTCCCCCTGCTCCAGCCTGCCTCTGCCTCTCGGATCTCGATCCTTGGCATAGCGGTGGTTGATTTTGTTCCTGCTATGTTCTATGTATGGAAGCCAAGCAGCAAAGGAGTTTCCCCGATGGAAGACACCAGTTTTGCAATTCCCGTCACGCCCAAGCAGATTGCCTACGCGCGGTCGTTGGCGCTCAAGAACCAGACACTGTTACCTTGGGAGGTGCAGCAGGACCGGCGGGCTTTGAGTTCTTGGATCGATGCGCAGGCGAAGCTGAAACCGGTCTCCGCGCTCGACCAGCTGCCGTCCTCCAAGCAAGTCGCCTTTGCCGAGCGCCTCGCCCGGATCAAGCGCCGCGCTGTTCCAGACGAGTGCTTCCGAGACAAGGGCCTGATGTCCAAATGGATCGACGGCAACCGGTGATCGACCAATTCTGGTGTGGCAGGCGGCAAGTCGATGCCCGCCATTCGGAAGAAAGACGGTCAAGACTGCAGTCTTCGCAAACCCAGAGCATAGCGATTAATCCACACTTGCAATGCTAAAGAATTGCTGCTTTGGGCGTCTAGCAAATCTACAGCATTGCGAATCGAACTATTTTGCCATATCTTAGCGTGGCGGTACTTCCGCGAAGGCAATCTCATAGGTTGGCAAATGTCCGTCTCCCGCGCAAAGCAGCGTCAGGCCCAAGACAGGGTCAACCAGGCCGCAAACCTGGTTAGGTCCATTGCAAAGCCCTTCGGGGGCTGGATCGCTACGTTCCAGGAGGCGATCGGGATGAATGCGCCAGCCCTCGCTGAACGCCTCGGCATCTCACGCAACAACATCTACGCCGCAATTCAGACCGAACAGGCTGGAACCATCTCAGTGAACCAGTTGGAAAAGATCGCCGAGGCCATGGGTGGCCGCCTCGTCTATGCGATCGTCCCGCGCGAGGGCTCGGTGGAAGAGATCGTTCTAGCTCAGGCCCGTTCCAAGGCGCGGCGCATCATCCAGCGCACACGAGCCCACATGGCTCTGGAAGAACAAACCGAGGGGCTGCGCAGCGAAGCCGAAATGGTCGAGGAACTGGCAGCAGACATCATCCGCGAAGGACGGCGGGATTTCTGGCAATGACCTTTGACCGACATTCCCCAAGTGGCATGCTGTTTGAGGTGAGGATCGCCTGAAG
>CALAHL010000384.1 GCA_937891725.1 uncultured Rhodospirillaceae bacterium
ACCCGCGCCGCCTTGTCGACCCGGATGGCTGCGGCGTAGCGCCAGAGCGAGCGTTCGGCTGGGTCGATCTGGTTGCGAGAGAGCCCAACGCCCGGCGTCAGATTGACCGGCGCGCCGGTTTCCGGGCAGCGCCAGATCGGGACATCGGTCGGATACCGGTGTCCGCCGTCTCGGGTGACGTAGTCCATCGGGCGCTATTTCACTTCGGCGGCGATCGCGTCGCCCAGATCCTTGGTGCTGGCCTGACCGCCCAGATCGGGTGTCTTCGGCCCGCCACCGGACAGAACCCGCTCGATCGCACCGATGATATCGTCGGCGGCCGCCTGATGCCCCAGATGCTCCAGCATCATCGCACCGGACCAGATCTGGCCGATCGGATTGGCGATGCCCTTGCCTGCGATGTCCGGTGCGGAGCCGTGCACCGGCTCGAACATGCTGGGATAGTCGCCTTCCGGGTTGATGTTGGCGCTCGGTGCGATGCCGATGGAACCAGCCACGGCAGGGCCCAGATCGGACAGGATGTCGCCGAACAGATTGGAGCCGACCACCACGTCGAACCAATCCGGATGCAGTACGAAATGCGCTGTCAGAATATCGATATGATACTTGTCGGTTTCGATTTCCGGGTATTCGGCGGCGATTGTCTCGAACCGCTCGTCCCAGTACGGCATGGTGTGGATGATGCCATTGGATTTGGTGGCGCTGGTCACCTTCTTCTTGCCGACCTTTCGGCACAGATCGAAGGCGTAGCGCATCACCCGGTCGGTGCCGAGCCGTGTGAACACGGTCTGCTGGATCGCCATCTCGTGCTCGGTGTCCTGGTACATCCGGCCACCGATCTCCGAGTACTCGCCCTCATTGTTCTCGCGCACCACCCAGAAATCGATGTCCTCCGGGCCGCGCCCGGCCAGCGGGCATTTCATCCCGGCCATCATACGGATAGGACGCAGATTGATGTACTGGTGCATCGAGCGCCGGATCGGGATCAGCAGCTGCCACAGCGACACATGGTCCGGGACGCCGGGAAATCCGACCGCACCGAGGAAAATCGAGTCCTGGGTCTTGAGCTGCTCCAGTCCGTCCTCGGGCATGAAGGACCCGGTCTTGTGGAACCGCTCGCAGCTCCAGTCGTATTCGGTGAACTGGTAGTCGAGCCCGTGCTTGGCACCGACCGCCTCCAGCACCTTGATGCCCTCGGGCACCACTTCCCAGCCGATCCCGTCCCCCGGAATCACCGCGATCTTGATCGCCATCGGTTTCCTCGATTTCACGTTTCGTGTTGTGCGGCGGGCATCCTAGAGCGGCCGGCGGAAGGGGGGAAGGCTTAGAGCGCTAAGCCTTGGAAAGCCTTTTGCACAATCTCCAACACGCGGGGAACCCATCCAAACGTGACCTGATTGGTCAGCACGAATTCGGTGATCGCGGGCGTCGAGAGAAGGCCGAGCGATCCGACCGCACGAATAACAAAC
>CALAHL010000385.1 GCA_937891725.1 uncultured Rhodospirillaceae bacterium
CGGCATCTGCAAGGTCATACCTGAAAGTATGACCCTGGATCGGCGGCGCGGAGACCGGTTCATCCGCCCAGAACGGTGGCCCGCACCCCACCAGTTGGGGTGGGCGGTCTGCAGGGTGCCGGCGGCGCTGTCGGCCTGCCCCTGGGTCTCGAAAAGTCCAAACACGGCGGAGCCGCTGCCGCTCATCCGCGCCAGACGGCAGGTATTGAAGGTTTTCAAGGCCCTAAGGGCATCCGCGATCCGGGGTTCCACGGCGATCGCCGCCTCGGTCAGCCCGTTGTGGAGCGCCGACAGCCCGCCGATCGGGTCGGATAGGACCCGGTTCAGATCCGCCTCGCTCAAAGGCCGGTCGAAAGCGCCCTGCCGGCTCCGGAAGACCTCGGGGGTCGAAACCGGCGCGCCGGGCCAGATCAGCACGGCGGGCAGCGGGGAAAGCCCCGCAACAGGGCTCAGGATATCGCCGATTCCCTGCACGCGCCTGCTGGATTCGGCGAGACAGACCGGCACATCGGCGCCGAGCGCCAGTCCGATTTCGGCCAGCCGATCCGGCCCGACCGGTCCGCCGAGGGCCTCGTTCACCAGCTTCAAGGTGGCGGCCGCGTCCGCGGAGCCTCCCCCCAAGCCCGCGCCACTGGGAATAATCTTTTCAATTGAGAGAGTTATGGTCCCACCCGAGCCATCAGAGAGCCGGCCCTGGGCCGAAGCCTCCCGATGCACCGCCGCCAGGGCCCGCCACGCCAGATTGCCGGTGTGGGCCGGTACTACCTCGGAGTCTGGTGGCAGATTCGTGCAGGACACCTGCAGAAAGGCACCGCTCGCGCTCTGGTCAAGAGAAACAAGATCACCAAGGTCGGCGAAGGTGGTTAGGCCGTCGAGCAGGTGGTAGCCGTCCGCACGGCGGCCGACCACGTGGAGGCACAGGTTGATCTTGGCCCGTGCGATACGCTGCATGCCCTGCTCCCGCTCGTCGGGTGATCCGCGATCCCGGTCAGCCCTTTTTGGGTGGGGTGGTGCCGGCTGGCTCCGCCTGGACCTCGTCCGGCATGCCCTCGGCGAGCTTACGCTCGATCTTGGCGGTCAATTCGGCATCCGGCTCGAAAGTCAGGGCGCGGGTCCACTGAAACCGGGCTTCCCGGGTGCGGCCGACCCGCCAATAGGCGTCGCCGAGATGATCGTTGATGGTGGGATCGGTCGGTTTCAGTTCGACCGCCCGTTCCAGGTGGGAGACCGCGTCTTCGAACGCCCCCAGCCGGTAAAAGGCCCAGCCCAGGCTGTCGACGATGTAACCGTCACGCGGCCGCAGTTCGACCGCCCGTTCGATCATCCGTAGCGCTTCGTCGAGGTTTTCGCCGCGATCGACCCAGGAATACCCCAGGTAATTCAGCACGAAGGGCTGCTCGGGGCGCAGTTCAAGCGCTTTCTGGAAGGCTGCTTCGGCTTCCGGCCAGCGTTTTGAGCGCTCCAACGCGATGCCGCGCGTGTAGCTGACGGCCCAATCCTCGCGTCCGATCTTCGCCAACCGTTCCAGCGCCCGGTCATATGCGGCAATCGAGGCGTCCCAGGCTTCCCGCGCCCGCTCCAGGTCTCCGAGACGGATCAGCGGGTTGGCCAGATCCGGCCGGTCCGCCGCCAGGCTCTCCAGAACCGCGACGGCCTCTTCCTTCCTGTCCAGGTCCTCAAGGCTTGCGGCCGTGCGCAAGGTCGCCATGGTGTGAAATGGAGACTCCGGCCCGATGGTTTGCGACAGCGCCAAGGCCGCTGCCGGTCGCTTCCGGTCGTCCTGTATTTCGGCGGCCAGAAGGGTCGCCAGATCGAAACGTGGAGACAGTTCGGTCGCCAGCCGTGCGAAAACCATCGCCGTTTCCGAGCCACGATCCCGCTGCAACGCGCTCGCCAGATCGAAGAAGGCTTCCGCCATGCCGCGTGCCGGGACCGGCTTGCTCGGGTCGTCCCCGTCCGGTTGGGTCGCGGCGGCGTTCACCCGTTCCAGATGGCCGGTCATCGCCACCAGATCGGAATCGTCGGGGGCGAACTGCTCGACCATCGCCAGGGCGGTGTCGAGATGCCCGGCGCGGGCCTGCTGGCGGGCTGCCAACAGCACCAGCCGCTGGGATCCCCGCTGCTGGGAGCGCAGCAGGTCGGCGAAGGCGGTTGCCGCCTCGGCCGGACGTCCGGTCGCCTCAAGCAGCATGGCCTCATGCAGGGCGTGGAAAGCCTGGAATCCGTCCTGCTCGGCCAGCACGTCGAGACGCGCCTCGGCGTCCTCGGCATTGCCGGCACCCAAAGCGGCCCACGCGCCGAGCAGAGGGGCCAGCACCTTGTTCAACCGGCTGTCGGGCAGCGCATCCGTCAACGAGAGGACGGCGGCGAAATCGGCACGTTTGGTGGCGTCCACGATCAGCGCGAGACGCGCGAACGGGGCGTCGGCTTCATCATCGGCGGTCAGCGCCGGCGCCAATTCCAGGGCGGAGCTGAACCGTCCGTCTTCCAGCCGCAGCAGAAAGGCGCGGCGCATCAGCGCCGGATTAGCCGGATCGGCGGTCAGCACCAGGTCGAAAAACCGGCTGGCCGAGCGAATGTCGCGGCTTTGCAGGGCGTGCCGCCCCGAGAGATAGGCCCCGGAGACCGAGGTGATATCGACGGTTCCGGCATCGGCGCCGTCGGCGACCTGGGCCGCCGAGACCTGTGTCGGCATCAGCGCGATTCCGGCCAGCAGGGTCCCGGCCAGCAAGCCCGCAACGAGCACCTTGTGCGAGAGACGGTTGGGTCCGGGGATCCAGAGAGCGGGGGTCCGGAGAGACGGAGTCACGAAAGAACGGGATGTCACCAAGACGGCCTCGCGCAAATGTGGGTTACATGTTCGGGTAATTCGGACCGCCCCCGCCTTCCGGCACTATCCAGTTGATGTTCTGCCCCGGATCCTTGATGTCGCAGGTCTTGCAGTGCACGCAGTTCTGGGCGTTGATCTGCAGACGCGGATTGTCGCCATCATCGTCCCTGACGATCTCGTAGACCCCGACCGGGCAATACCGCTGTTCCGGGGCATCGTACACCGACAAATTGTAGGACACCGGAACCGAACCGTCCCGCAACGTCAGATGGACCGGCTGATTTTCCTCGTGATTGGTGTTCGACAGAAACACCGAGGAGGGCTTGTCGAAGCTGATCACCCCATCCGGTTTGGGATAGTCGATCGGAATGGTGTGGGAGGCGGGCTTCAACGCCTCATGGTCGGGATGATGGTGCAGGGTCCAGGGCGCCTTACCCTTGAACAGATAGGTGTCGATCGCGGAATAGGCCAACCCGGCCCACATGCCGGCCCGGAACGCGGGTCGGATGTTCCGCACCTTGTGCAGCTCTTCCCAGATCCAGGTCTTCTTCAGTCGCTTCGGATAGTCGACCAGATTGAGTCCCTGCGGCGCGTCGCCGGTCTTCAGCGCGTCGAACGCGGCCTCGGCGGCGGTCATGCCCGACTTCATCGCATTGTGGGTGCCCTTGATCTTCGGCACGTTCAGGAATCCGGCCGAACAGCCGATCATCGCCCCACCGGGGAAGGTCAGCTCCGGGATCGACTGAATTCCGCCTTCGTTCAGCGCGCGCGCCCCGTAGCTGATCCGGCGGCCGCCTTCGAAGATCGGGCGGATGTCCGGATGCTGCTTGAAGCGCTGGAACTCGTCGAACGGCGAAAGATGCGGGTTCGGATAGTCGAGGCCGATCACGAAGCCCACCGCCACCTGGTTGCCTTCCAGATGGTAGAGGAACGAGCCGCCATAGGTGTCCTGCGACAGCGGCCAGCCGATGCTGTGGACGATCTTTCCGTCATGATGCTTCTCGGGCTGGATCTCCCAGAGTTCCTTGATGCCCAGCGCATAGGTCTGAGGGTCGCAGTCCTCGCGCAGACCGAACCGGTCGAACAGCTGCTTTGCCAGCGAGCCGCGACAGCCTTCGCCGAACAGGGTCAGCTTGGCGTGCAGCTCCATGCCCGGGGTATAATTGGCGGTGTGCTCGCCGTTCCTGCCGACGCCCATGTCGCCGGTGGCGACACCTTTCACGCTGCCGTCCTCGTGGTGCAGGATCTCGGCGGCGGCAAAGCCCGGGAAGATCTCGACACCCAGCGCTTCCGCCTGCTCGCCCAGCCAACGGCAGAGATTCCCGAGACTGACAATATAATTGCCGTGATTGTTCATCTGTGGCGGGGTCGGCAGCTTGTAGGAGCCGCCCTTGGTCAGGAACAGGAATGTGTCGTCTTTCGCGGGGGTGTTAAGCGGCGCCCCTTTGTCTTTCCAGTCCGGAATCAGCTCGTCCAGCGCGCGCGGTTCGATCACCGCACCCGAGAGGATATGCGCGCCAACCTCCGAGCCTTTCTCAAGCACGACCACGGACAGGTCGGTCCCGGTCTCGGCGCAGAGTTGTTTGAGGCGGATCGCTGCGGACAAACCGGCCGGGCCGGCGCCCACGATCACCACATCGCACTCCATAGACTCGCGTTCCATCGACTTCTCCCGTTCATCGTCACCGCTTGCCGATCAGGATCTCGGTCCGTCTGCGGCGTCACTCTCTTGGTATAGATAGGTTTTATCTGTCATATATCACCCCAGGGCACCAATCCAGGGGGCGCGGTCAACGGGCGCTCATTCTGGAGAGTCTGTCTGGAGCGAGGACGGAACCCCCAGCTCCGAACCCGAACAAGGACCCAGGCGTGAGCGACCCGACGTCATCCGCACCCGGCGATCCGACCGCCGCCCCGCCGCTCGACCGGGCGGCCGCCCGGGCGCTGTTGGCGTGGTATGTGGATGCGGGGGTGGATGAGGCGATTCTGGACGCGCCGATCGATCGGCTGCGGCCGCCGCCCGCAAGACAGGCTCGCTCCGGGGCCGGTTCCAATTTGTCCGCTCCAAATTTGTCCGCTCCCAATTTGTCCGCTCCCAATTTGAATGTGACACCGAAACCGGCGCCCGGTTCCACAGCGCCTCGCCCCACGGCGCCTCGCCCAGTCACCCCCATGGCGCCCGAGGCCCAGATCGGGGATGCCCCGCGCGCGGCCCGGGAGGCGGCACAGGCCGCCCCGACGCTGGAGGCCCTGAAAGCCGCCATCGAAGCGTTTGAGGGGTGTCCGCTCAAGATCACCGCCACCAACACCGTCTTCGCCGATGGGGTGATTGGCGCGCCGCTGATGTTCGTCGGCGAAGCGCCGGGCGCGGACGAGGACCGGGAAGGCAAGCCGTTCGTCGGCGTCAGCGGCCAGTTGCTCGACCGCATGCTGGCCAGCATCGGGGTGAGTCGCTCCGAGAATGCCTATATCTCGAACATTCTGCCCTGGCGCCCGCCCGGAAACCGGCCGCCGACAACGGCGGAAATGGCGACCTGCCTTCCGTTCATCCAGCGCCACATCGAACTCGCGGCGCCGAAGATCCTGATTCTGGTCGGCGGAACTTCGGCCAAGGCTCTGCTCGACCGGAAGGAGGGAATCACCCGATTGCGCGGAAACTGGCTCGACTGGCAGACCCCCGGGGGTCGGGTGATTCCGGCGCTCGCCACCTATCATCCGGCGTTTCTGCTCCGCTCGCCGTCCCAGAAAGTGAACGCATGGAAGGATTTGTTGGCGCTAAAGCAGAAGGCGGGTGAACTTGCGACGGGCGCCGAGACGTTCTTGGAAGCCCCTTAAATTACCCGAAATTTAGAAACCAAAAACACTACAAAATTATTATTAAATGATAATATCATATGTTTTTATGTAATTTATGATCGTTTGTTAACAAATCGTCATTAAATTCGAATTTTATCCACAGATATCTGACGCAGCCGGCAGGTGGATGGCTTGCCGGATTTTCACTAATCGCTTACCTGTTTTTTCATGACCCCGCCACAATCCAGCCACAATTCGTTCGCCGCACAGCGATCTGTCGAACGCTTGCGGCAATCTTCCGAGATCCGCCTCCGATCGATCTCCCAGCGGCCGATCTCGAACCGTTGGAGTTCATGGGCAGCGACCGGACTGTTGGCGGCCGTGCTGCTGTTGCCGTCGATGCCAACCGCACTGGCCCAGACCGCCGGTGAACGGGCCGGTCCGACCGCCGTGCTTCCAATCGATGTCCTCGGCGATGAGCGGAACCACGATCAGGATATTCCAAAGGTCCTGTCCGACTCCGATATCAAGATCTATCGCAAGCTGTTCGCGCATCAGGAGGCGGGGGACTGGAAGACCGCCGACCGGTTGATCCGCCGTTTGGACGACAAATTGCTGATGGGTTCGGTGATGGCGCAACGCTATCTCCACCCGACCGCGTACCGGTCGACCTGGACGGAATTGAAGGGCTGGCTGGCGGCCTATTCCGACCAGCCGGATGCCGAGCGGATCTTCAAGCTGGCCAACGGACGCAAGCCCGATGCCGCCGCTTCGGCGCGGGCACCGGTCAAGGGCTATCTGGGCGGCAGCGGTGCCGATGCGGTCATCGACGTGCAGTTCTATGTCTCGCCGCGCAAGCGGTCGAATTCCGAACTGGCGCAGGTGCGCGAGTTCAAACGCGGCCTCCGCCGGCTGATCGGCAAGGGCCGGATGAGTGCCGCGCTGGAGAAGCTCGGGACCGGCTACGCGCGCGATCTGCTGGACAAGGTGGAATACGCCCAGGCGCGGGCGAATGTCGCCAAGGGATACTTCGTCTTCGGACATAACGAGCGGGCCTTGGAGCTTGCCGGCTTGAGCGCCGAGCAGGCCGGGGAAGAGGCGCCGCTGGCCCATTGGATCGCCGGGCTGGCCGCCTGGCGTCTGGGCAAGACCGACGTGGCGACCCAGCATTTCGAGAAACTGTCCCTGTCCGAACGCTCGCCCCGCTCCCAGCGCGCCGCCGGCGCCTTCTGGGCCTCGCGCGGACATCTGCGGGAGCGCCGTCCGGCCGAGGCCACCCGTTGGTTGGCGCGGGCCGC
Organism: uncultured Rhodospirillaceae bacterium; assembly: GCA_937891725.1. Taxonomy (GTDB): domain Bacteria; phylum Pseudomonadota; class Alphaproteobacteria; order Thalassobaculales; family Thalassobaculaceae; genus JANSYC01. Next base: position 6,925 of record CALAHL010000385.1, read on the forward strand.
GCAGTATCCGCTGACGTTTTACGGGCTGCTCGGTCGCCGCGCGCTCGGTGTCGAGATCCCGTTCGATTGGTCGCTGCCGCGGATCACGGATGCGAAGATCGCGCGGCTGATGAAATTCGACGGCGGGCGGCGGGCGCTGGCGCTGATGCAGATCGGCGAGAGCGAGCGGGCCGAGCAGGAATGGCGCAAGCTGTTCCCGCGTCTGGATGCGGATCTGCGCGAGCCGCTGGTCACGCTGGCCACCACCCACAACATGCCGGGGCTGGCGGTACGGCTTGCAGGCATTCTGCGGGTCACCACCGGCCGGACCTATCACGCGGCGCTGTATCCGGTGCCGTCCTGGGCGCCGGAGGACGGCTTCAAGGTCGATCGCGCGGTGCTGTTCGGCATCGTCCGGCAGGAATCCGGCTTCGACCCGCGGGCCAAATCCGGCATGGGCGCGCGCGGTCTGATGCAGCTGATGCCGAAGACCGCCAATTATATCGATCACGACGACGATCTGGCCGGCCGCCACGAGCTTTACCGCCCCGAGCTGAACCTGTCGCTGGGTCAGCGCTATGTGAAATATCTGCTGGATATGAGCCGGGTGCAGGGCGACATGTTCCGGCTTCTGGCCGCCTACAATGCCGGGCCCGGGAACCTGAACCGCTGGAACCGTGAGGTCGACTTCGACAACGACCCGCTGATGTTCATCGAATCGATCCCCAGCCGCGAGACCCGGAATTTCCTCGAGAAGGTCTTGGCGAACATCTGGGTCTATCGCTATCGTCTGGGCCAGGACGCGCCGAGCCTGGAGAAGGTGGCCGCCGGCGATTGGCCGGTCTACCAGCGGATTGACGATCGCGACGGCTACATTCTGCGGCACGCGCGCTACTGAGGCTCCCGGCTGACCGGGAGACCTGATCCCCCAGCCCTGGACCCGAACCCATGCCCGGTCTCGACCTCAGCCGCCCGTTCCATCCCGTCAACATCGCCGTGCTCACGGTGTCGGACACCCGCACCCTGGAGACCGATAAATCCGGCGACGTGCTGGTCCAGCGCCTGACCGAGGCGGGCCATATCCTGGCCGGGCGCGAGATCGTGACCGACGATATTCCCTCCATCACCGCCCGGCTGCGCGGCTGGATCGCCGATGACGGGATCGACGTGGTGCTGTCGACCGGCGGCACCGGGCTGACCGGTCGCGACGTCACCCCCGAGGCGTTCGAGCAGGTGATGGAAAAGCGGATCGAGGGGTTCGGCGAGCTATTCCGCCAGCTCGGCTATCAGAAGATCGGCACCTCGACGATCCAGTCCCGCGCCCTGGCCGGGGTGGCGCGCGGCACCTATCTGTTCGCGATCCCGGGCTCAAGCGGCGCCTGCAAGGACGCCTGGGACGACATCCTGGTGCACCAGCTCGACTTCCGGTACCGGCCCTGCAATTTCGTCGAGATCATGCCCCGCCTGCGGGAGCATGAGGGCGTGCGCGAGAAGGTCAAATCCGCCGGATAGTCGGTTTTGCACGAGCCTAACGATCCGAAAAACTTCTAATCTCCAAAGCCTTGCAGCCAGCGCGCCGGAATCCGCAGGCTGAACAGGAACAGCTTCACCCCATTCGCCCAGGACGGTCGTTGCGCATCCGTATTGACCCGCGCGGCCACGTCGAACAGGGCGATCCGGCGGGACCCCATCCGGCGGGCCAGCACCAGAGCCTCGCCGCTGCGCAGATCCGGCACCCCGCCCAGATGGGACAGGTGCCGCCGCCGGATCAGAAATCCCTGACGGCCGTCCGGCAGGCCGAGCCAGCGGTTGCGCCAGCGGGCGATCCGCCGTCCGCGCACCGCGTCCTCGGTCCGGCCCAGCGGGGCGAGATCGAACACCGCCGCCCGATCCCGGTTCCGCTCCTCGCTGGCGAACACCACGATGGTCGCGTCCCAGCCCCGGTCGAGCCAGCTGTCCGGCCGCAGGAACAGCAGCCATTCCCCCACGGCCGCCCGCGCGCCCGCCTGCATCCGCGCCCCGCGTCCGGCCCCCTCGTCGACCAGTACCTGGATCTCCAGCCTTCCGGTCTCCTGGTCTCCGGCACTCTCGCGCCCCGCGAAATGCTCGGCGACCGCCAAGGTTCCGTCGGTCGAGCCGCCATCCACCACCACCACGTCCAGATCGATGCCCCGCCGGGCGGCGCTGGCCAGCGGCTCCAGGCACCCGGCCAGCCGGTCGGCATCGTTCAGGGTCGGGATCACCACCGACAGGGACAGCCGCTTGGGTGCCGGCCGGTCGGTGGCGGCCTCGACATCGGCCTCCCGGGTCCGCAGGGGGCGGGGCCGGGGCAGGTGCGGCGGGTCCATGGGCGGTCTGGGGGGCATGGCGGTCCGGGCCAAATGTGCTACGGGAACATCATGGTAGACCGATCCGCACCCGCCCGTCTTGATCTCGGAACCATCCGTCCGGCGCTGGCCGACGCGCTCGGTCTTCCGCACGACAGCCTTTCCGAACCGGAGATCCCGGGCCGGGTGCACATCCATATCCCGCTGCCGGACAGCCTGCTGGCGCGGGTCCCGCGGATGAGCCATCTGGCCCTGCCGCCGGACCAAAACCTGGCCTATGAAGCCGCCGCCTTCACCCGCGCCGCACCCAGCGGGGCGACCCCCCGGCTCGACCGGGTGCTGCCGGTCTCAACCGATCTGCCCTGGGGCGCGCTGGTGGTGGAGCGGGTCGAGGGACGGGCGCCGGTCCTGCCGCACGATCTGCCGGCCCTAGCCCGGGCGCTCGCCGCCCTGCACGCCCTGCCGACCCCGGCGCCAGAGGACCGGGCGCCGCTGCTCGATCCGGCCGACCCGATCGGCTATCTGGTCGGGGTGACCGAGGA
>CALAHL010000386.1 GCA_937891725.1 uncultured Rhodospirillaceae bacterium
GGGAAATTACACCAGCTTGACGGACGTGACCTGGGGATCTGGTCCAGACGCTTGAGAAATTCACCGAGGGTGTGCGCCACCAATCCTTCGTGCCACCGGGGATCAAATCGGCGGCCTACTGACCGCCGAGAATTCCCGAAGCCTGCAGGTCCGATATCTGCGCGGCATCCAACCCCAACTCTTCCGCAATTGCTGCACTGTGTTGACCCAAGCTTGGAAGGTCGCCGCCCTGGCTAGGCCGAGATCCGCCCATGCTGATCGGCAAGGCGGGGGTGAGGGCGGACCGGCCGTCAGCCAAGGTAACCGGTGTCAGGCCGCCTGACGCACGAAGGTGGGGGTCGTCGGCCAGAAATTCCGGCTGTCCAATCGGCGCATAAGGCAGCCCTAGCGCCTCACACCGTGCCACCAATGCTGCACCGTTCAAGGCCGAAAGGGCGGCTTCAACCTGCGGCATAAAGCGCTCGCGTCGCATTCGTCGGGCGGCATTGTCCAGCAGGTCCGGATCGTCGACCAAGGCGTCCAGCCCGAAGTCCCGGCAGAACGCGGCCCATTGGGTGTTGGTGACGACACCGACGAAGACTTGGGCGCCATCCACGCAGGTGAAAACGTCGTAGATCGCCCAGGCCGGATCCCGAACCGGCATCGGGTTCGGCGCCACACCGGTCACCTGATGCTGCATCATGTGCTGGCCGCAGAGGAATACCGCAGTCTCATACAACGCACTGGTGACGAGTTGCCCTTTGCCGGTGGTCTCCCGCTCTCGCAGCGCCGCCTGGATTGCAATTGCGGCAAAGGCTCCGCCCATGATGTCCACCACGGACGCGCCCGCCCGCAGCGGGCGGCCTGGCGGTCCGGTCATGTAGGCCAGGCCGGACATCATCTGCACCACCTCGTCCAGAGCGGTCCGATGTTCATAAGGCCCCGGAAGGAAGCCCTTTGCCGAACAGTAGATCAGCCTGGAATTTCGCGCGGAGAGCGCCTCAAAGCCGAAGCCGAGCTTGTCCATGGCTCCCGGCCGGAAATTCTCGATCAGCACGTCGGCCTTGTCGATCAGATCGAGCGCGAGGTTCTTGCCACGCGGGTCCTTCACGTCGAGCGCGATCGACCGCTTGTTGCGGTTGAACATCGGAAAGAACCCAGCGCCGGCACCGCCCAGATTCCGGGTCCGGTCGCCCGTCACCGGCGGTTCGACCTTGATCACTTCGGCGCCGAGATCAGCGAGAATGAGGCCACAGGACGGCCCGAAGATCATGTGGCTGAACTCGACCACGCGAACGCCCGAAAGCGGTGCCATAAGGGGAGTCCTTTCGGGCCAAGGCCTCAGGCGGCTTTGTGGCTCGCGTCGATTTTCATGCGGATATGGCCCCCTGCCGTGATGTCCGGATGTCGGGGAGCCGCACCGTCCTCAAGGCAACTCGGAATGCAGCGGATATCGGCGTCGAAGTTCGGATGCACGAAGAACCCGATCGACATGCGGCGGCTTTGCGCGTCGCCGGTTTCCGGGACCACCACCCGGTGCAGGGTCGACACCCATCGGTCGTTGGTCCAGCGCTCCATCATGTCGCCGAGATTGACCACCAGGTCCCCTGGTTTCGGCAGCACCGGGGCCCAACGGCCGTCCGGAGTCTTGGCCTCCAGCCCGCCTTTTCCTTCGGTCATGGCGAGGATTGTCATCGCCCCGAAATCGGTATGCGCACCAGCTCGAAGCTGGCCTGGCTCGGCGTCGGCCTCTAGGACCGGATAATGGTGCATCCCGAAGATCGAAAAATGGCGGGTCATCAGCGGCTGGAAGTGCGACTCCGGAAGATCCAGGGCGACCGCGAATATCCGCAGCATGTCCAGTGATAGCCGCTCGAACCCTCGGTACAGATCCACCAGGGCGCTGTCGAACCCGGCCGGCTCATCCGGCACGATATTGGCGGCATAGGCGGTTTCGGCTTCGGGCAGATGGGCATAATGTGTCCGATGATCGTCGACCGGGCCGAGGAACACGGATTCCCGGAGGTCCGGCGGGGTCTTTTCGCCAATGGTCGAAGCGAGGCTCCGCGTTGCCACCCGATGATACCCCCGCTGCCGGGCCGTGCCTGTCGGATGCCATTTCGATTTGACCTCCGAGGACAGATCAAAGAAGTCGAAGCCCTTTGAAATGGCCGTATCCAGGGCTTCCTTCGGCAACCCGTGCCCGGAGATCACCAGAAAACCGATCTCTCGACACGCTTTCGCTACAGCTTCGGCGACCGCACGTTTGTCCGCCTCATCGCCATTCAGGAACGGCGCGATGTCGATAGCGGGGATTTCTGAGTGGGCGTCGGTCACAGGCGTCTCCATAGAGTTTAGGACAGGCTTTCCCGCACGATCGCCGCACCTTCGGCGAGCGCCTTGAGTTTTCCGAAGGCGACCTCGCGCGGGAGGTATTTCATCCCGCAATCCGGGGCTGCGACCAAGCGGCTCGCATCGATATGCCGGAGCGCCCCGCGCAACCGCTCAGCGACCAGCTCGGCGGTCTCGACCTCCTGGGAGCCGAGATCGATCACGCCGAACAGAATA
>CALAHL010000387.1 GCA_937891725.1 uncultured Rhodospirillaceae bacterium
CCGGGCAGGGCCAGTATCTCGACATGACCCTGTACGATTGTGGCCTGTCGCTGATGCATCCGCACGTGCCGAACTACTATCTCAGCGGCAAGACGCCCGGGCTGACCGGCAACCCGCATCCGAATATCGGGCTGTACGACAAGTTCAAGACCAAGACCGTCGACATTTTTGTGGCGGGCGGCAACGATCGGGCGTTCTCGCGGCTGGTGACCGAGCTGGGACGCGCCGAATTGGCAACCGACCCCCGGTTCAAATCCAATGCGGACCGGTTGCAGAACCGGGATGCGCTGAAGGCCGAGCTGGAAGTGACGCTCGCTCAGGAAGACGGCGAGGCGTTGTGTGACCGGTTGCTGGCCGCCGGTCTGCCGATCGGCCCGGTGCGCGACACCCATCAGGCGATGACCCACCCGCACACGATTCACCGCAAGATGGCGATTGAGAAGGACGGGTACCGCAGCTGGGGCATCCCGGCAAAGCTGTCCCGCACGCCCGGTTCGATCCAGCGCCGACCCCCGCGTTTTGCCGAGCATACCCGCGAGATTCTGGCCGAGAACGGGTTCTCCGAGGCCGAGGTCGAGGGGCTGATCGACGACGGCGTGGTGCTGACCGAGCGGCGCAAGGGCTGACAAGTCGGTGATTGGGGGTGACCGGACCCGGTCTGGACCCCACATTAGGGGGACGAGGCAGTTCCGCTGAAGGCCGTTCCGAAGGAGGATTTCATGAGCGCAGATACCACTGAGACCAAGACCACCGGCAAGATCCAGAAGACCGATGCCGAGTGGCGTGCGCAGCTGACCGATGAGCAGTATCGGGTGACCCGGAAACACGGCACCGAGCGCCCGTTTTCGAACGCCTATGATGGCGAGAAGGCGTCCGGCATCTATCGCTGCATCTGCTGTGACGAGCCGCTGTTCGACAGCGACACCAAGTTCGACAGCGGCACCGGCTGGCCCAGCTTCTGGGCGCCGCTGGAGGATGGTGCGGTGGAGACCACGACCGACCGGTCCTGGTTCATGACCCGGACCGAGGTGCATTGCGCCAAGTGCGACGCCCATCTGGGGCATGTGTTCCCGGACGGCCCGCAGCCGACCGGCCAGCGCTACTGCATGAATTCGGCGAGTCTGAAGCTGGAGAAGAAATAGCCGGGTCGGCTCAACCGGACCCGCATAAGAAGACCAACCTGGAGGAAGCTCGACGTGCCGAAGATCGCGATCCTGGACGACTACGCCAACTGTTCGCTCGATATGGCGGATTGGAAAAGTCTGCCCGATGGGTTTGAGCCGGTGGTGTTCACCGACAATCTGGTGGACCCCGATGCGCTGGTCGAGCGACTGAAGGGTTTTGACGTGGTCTGCGCGATGCGGGAACGGTCGCCGTTCCCGACCTCGGTGGTCAGCCGGTTGCCGGATCTGAAGCTGTTCATCACCTCCGGGATGCGCAACAAATCCGTCGATCTCGCGACCTTGAAGGCGAACGGCGTTGTCTGTTGCGGCACGGAGAGCCCGGGTTTCACGACGGTCGAGCACACCTGGGCGCTGATCTTCGCCGCAGCCCGCCATGTGCCGCATGACGACCGGGTCATGAAAGAGGGTGGCTGGCAGACCCGGATGCCGTTTGATCTGCGGGGCAAGACCCTTGGGATCATGGGGCTTGGACGTCTCGGCGGAATGGTCGCCAATATCGCTCCGGCCTTCGGCCTCAAGGTCATCGCCTGGAGCGAGAATCTGACCGCCGAGCGCTGCGCCGAGGTGGGGGCGGAGCTGGTCTCCAAGGAGGACCTGTTCCGGCGCGCCGACATCGTGACGATCCACATGCTGCTGTCCGACCGCTCAACCGGCCTGGTGACCGCCAGGGAATTCGGTCTGATGAAACCGACCGCTGTCCTGGTGAACACATCGCGCGGCCCGATCGTGGATCAGACGGCGCTGATCGATGTGCTGAAATCCGGCAAGATCCGGGGGGCGGCGGTCGACGTCTACGATCACGAGCCGCTGCCGGAGGACAGCCCGTTGCGCGGGCTCGACCGGCTGGTGATGACGCCGCACACCGGTTACGTCAGCGAGGACACCTACCAGCTGTTCTACGGCCAGATGGTCGAGAACATCAAAGCGTGGCACGCCGGATCTCCGACCCGAGAAATCGGGTAGTCCGCCGGCCCGGGAGGCGGGGGTGCCGCGACCGTTCACCAGCAAGGGGGCGGCCCTCGCCATTTTGGCCTATGCCGAGGTGGCGGCGATGGCGCTGTGGTTCTCGGCCTCGGCGGTGCTGCCGGCGCTCCGGCTGGAGGCCGATCTCAGCGACTTTCAGCAGTCGGTCTTCACCAGCGCTGTGCAGGCCGGCTTCGTGGTCGGCAGCCTGGCGAGCGCGGCCTTCGGGCTGGCCGATCGGATACCGCCGAAACGGTTCTTCACCGCAGCGGCGCTGATCGCGGCGGTCGCGAATGCCGGGCTGCTGCTGGTCGATCCCGGGTCTCCGCTGGTGATCGTGCTGCGGTTCGTGACCGGCGCCTGCATGGCGGGGATTTATCCGGTGGGCATGAAATTGGCCGCAGGCTGGGCCAAAGGCGACATGGGGCTGCTGACCGGTTTGCTGGTGGGGGCACTCACTCTGGGGTCGGCGGTGCCCCACCTGATCAACGGGCTGACCACGCTCGATTGGCGACTGACCATCGCTCTTACATCCGGTCTCGCGCTGAGTGCGGCAGTGGCGATCCAGTTCTTCACCATGGGGCCGATCCTGACCGTCGGCGCCCGGTTCAATCCGTCCGCCGCGCTCTGGGCCTGGCGCATTCCCTCGATCCGCCTGGCGAATATCG
>CALAHL010000388.1 GCA_937891725.1 uncultured Rhodospirillaceae bacterium
CACCTTGATGTGCTTCGAGGCGGCGGCGAGGGACATGTCGAACGGTTCCGCCAGCTGCCCCACGCTGCGCTCGCCGTCCGCAAGCTCCCGCAACATCCGCCGGCGCGTGCCGTCGGCAAGGGCATGGAACAGGGCGTTCAGGCGGGTGTTTTTTTGATCAACCATGTGGTTGAATGTAATGAACCGAAACTTATGATTCAACCATATTATTGAATGATATCCGGTCGGGTCTCAGATTGCTCTGTTGGCACAGCGGCGCCCTGGTTTGGGCAGAAGGCGGACAGGCTCTTCGGACCGGTTTTCCTCGGCAGTCGTTCGTCGCCGGACGGAAGCACGGCATCTGGATCCGAAATCCAGGCCGCGATATCGCGGGCGACACGGGCGCCGTTCAGATCGCGAAACAGCATGTGATGGCCGCCTTCGTAGACCACGACGCGCCAGCGGCGGGGCCGGTCGGGCAGCTTGGCGATCGCGGCACAGGTTGGGCGTTTCGGCACCAGATCGTCCTTGTCGCCGTACAGGAACAGGGTCGGCAATGCGATGTCGGGTGCGGCGGCTTGGGCGGCGTCCATCAGGTCGACCAGGCCATGCACCATGTCGACCCGAGGACTGCGGACGAACAAGCGGTCGCGGCTCAACCGGATCAGCATCGGGATGTTGTCGGACGGATAGATCGGCAGACCGCGCGGGGTCAGGGTGAGCCAGGGCAGGGTCCGGCTGGTCAGCGCCAGGGACCGGGTCTGATAGCCCGGCATGAAGTCTCGGCCCCACACCGCCGGCGCCGACAGGATGACCCCGTCAATCCCGGGCTCGGCGCGGGCGGCCACCAGCATGGCGACCGCCCCGCCCATGCTTTCGCCCATCAGGAGGACCGGAAGGGACGGACGTCCGCGACCCGCCTGGTCTGCACGAGCGAGGGCGGCGACAGTCGCGGCGTCGTCTGCCAGGACCTCTGCCCCGGCCCAGCGCCCGGGATGGGGCGCCTGGCCGAAGCCGCGCTGGTCATAGGCGTAGACCGCGATCCCGTCTGATGCCAGCTGCGGCGCGAACCGCCGGAAGGCGTTGGCGTAGTCGCCGAAACCGTGCAAGGCGACCACCAGGGCCCGGGTCTCCGAGCCGCCGTGATCGGCCGGCCGCCAGATTTCCAGCGGCAACTGCGCGCCGTCTGGCATCACTGCGATCCAGTCATCGACGATACGGGCGGATGTTATTGTTGGGCCTTTGCCGATCACCGTCGGGGCGCAGGCTCCGAACGCCAGCATACAGGCCAGACCAAGTGCGCGCAGGAGCGGTCGGTTAGGCCGCATGTCCGGAGGTCAGATCGTCATGGTGACCATCGGCGGAGGTCAGGGCCACGAACACGTCCTCAAGATCGCTCTGGCGGGTTTCGAGATCGACCACATGCAGGCCGGCCGCTTGAACGGCACCGAGCAGCCGGGCCACTTTCACCCGACCGCGCCGATAGGTGACGTGCAGCCGGCCATCGTCCCGCAACGTGAAGCCATGGGTCTGGAGGGACGCGGGCAGCTCGGTCAGGGTCTCTTCGACCTCGACGAACAGCTCCTTGCCGTCCAGACGGCCGACCAGATTGCGGGTGGTATCGCAAGCGATCACCTCACCATGATTGATGATGGCGATCCGGTCGCACAGCGCTTCGGCCTCTTCCAGATAGTGCGTGGTCAGCAGGACGGTCACGCCGTGGGCGTTCAGATCCTCCACCGTGTCCCACAGCTTGCGCCGCAACTCCACGTCCACGCCTGCGGTCGGCTCGTCCAGCACCAGGATCGGCGGGTTGTGCACCATCGATTTCGCGACCAGAAGCCGCCGCCGCATGCCGCCGGACAGCGAGCGGGAATACGCATGGGCTTTATCGGTCAGCCCGACCGTCTCCAGGATTTCATCGGTTCGGCGTTCGGATGGCGGAACCCCGAACATGCCGGCCTGAACCTCCAGCATTTCGCGCGGGGTGAAGAACGCGTCGATGTTCAGCTCCTGCGGCACCACGCCGATCGCAGCTCGTGCCTGACGCGGATCCTGATCGATATCGATGCCCCAGATTTTCGCAGTACCGGCGGTCTTGATCACCAGCCCGGCCAGAATGTTGATCAGGGTCGATTTGCCGGCACCGTTCGGGCCCAGCAATCCAAAGACCGAGCCGAGCGGAATCTGAAGATCGATGCCGTTCAGGGCGTGTTTCGGCCCGCTGCGCTTGTTGCCATAGGTCTTCTCCAATCCAGACAGCTCGACCGCGAAGTCCGGGATCGGGAGCTT
>CALAHL010000389.1 GCA_937891725.1 uncultured Rhodospirillaceae bacterium
TGAACCTCGCTCATCTCGTAGGCGATGTTCGCGGGCGTGTTGCCGATGATGTTGGCGTCGAGGATGCCGGCCATCGCTTCGCGGAACTCGCTGAGCGTGGGGCTCTGCATCGTGGCCGAGACGTTGCCGTCGAGGACGCCCTCAAGCGATGCGGAGAAGGTCAGCGGGGCGCGGTCGAAGGCTTCCTCGTTCATTGCGGCCCACATCCGGGCGGCGACCGCCACCTCGGCGAGCTGTTCGCGGGTGGTGCCGTATTTGAACATATGGCGGGCGGCCGACATGGCGTAACCCGCGATCGGAGCCCGCAGCCCGTAGGGCTTCTCATAGGGAAGGTTCTCGGCCCCCGAGGGGGAGTGCAGCTTGCCCGATGCGGTCCGCTGGTTCGAGCCGTAAACGATCAGCGCCACGTCGCACAATCCGTGATGCAGTGCCATCGCGGCGTGCAGCATCTGGTAGACGGCGGACGAACCGCCGACGATGGTGCCGTCCGAGAATTTTGGCTGGATGCCGAGATATTCCCCGAAACTCAGCACCGGGAACACCGAGTGCATGGAGACCGCGAACAGTCCGTCGACGTCTGCGAGCGTCAGCCCGGCATCGGCGAGTGCGCCACGCGCGGCATCAGCCATGATCTCAAGATGCGAATAGCCTGGCGCCTCGCCCAGATGGGCGGTGGCCGCACCGACGATGGCGGTCTTGCCGCGCAGGTCCCAGGTTCCGCTCATGACCTGTCTCCCACCGGATCGAAGACCACGATCTTGGCGCCATCGTCGTCGGTGAGCCGGGCCGAGACCGGTAGGCCGATGGTGACGGCGTCAGGCGCCATTCCCTCGACCCGGCTCATCATCCGCACGCCCTCGGCCAAATCGATCAGGCAGACATTGTAGTCGCCGCCCCGATCGGCCCTTCGCCGGATGACCGTGGTGGAATAGACGGTTCCGTCTCCGGAGGGCGCCACCCAGTCGAACGCATCGCCAGCGCAGGCCGGGCACATCACCCGCGGCTGGAATACATGAGCGCCACAGCCGGAACACTTCTGGATCCGCCAGTCTCCCGATTCCAGATAGCGGAAATAGGTTGCGTCGGGGCCGCCAGGTGGGGGCGTTTCGGTCATGCGCAGTCCTCCCAGTTCTCGTCTTGTTGACCGGAGGATCGCAAGGCGGTGGCGGGAAGGGAAGAGGTTGGACGGCGACCGAGGCGGCAAATGCACATCCGGCGATCCGCCGATCCCTTTCCGGTCGTTCGATTGCCCTGTCCGGGCTGCTACGCCGATCGCGCCAAGGCCCGCTCGACATAGTCGAGCCGGTCCTGTCCGTAGAACGGTTCATCATCGACGAAATAGGTCGGGGCCCCGATCACGCCGCGGATGATCGCCTCCTGGCAGTTTCGGGCCAATTCCGCTTGCACCGCCTCGCTCAGGGCTTCGTCGATCAGTGCGTCGGGCGCCGCAAACCCGGCAGCCCGGCACAGTGCCGCCACGACGGTCTTGTCGGCGATGTCCAGATCGTCGCGCCAGAGCGCCTGCAGAACGCCAAGGCTCAAGGCATCGACATCGCCTTCCTCGCCTCGGACCACCGCGCGCTGTCCGGCGATGACAATGCCGGAGGGCAGTTCGACCGGTCCCATGTGATGGATCGGCTCGCGCAACAGAGGCACGCCGAGATGCTCGGCGCAGCGCAGGGCGTCCCGCATCGCGTAGTTCCGCAACATGGTCGGCCGCTCGCCGAACGGCATTCCGCCGATCGGTGGCATCACCACCGACAGCAGGATCGGCCGATGCACGATCCGCCGCCGGCTCGCCTTGGCCATCGCGTTGAGCCGCGCCGCACCGATATAGGTGAAGTTGGAGCGGGTCGAATAGTAGTAGTCGATGGTCTTCTCAGGCGTCGGCATGGCAGGCCTCTCCGGTGCTCATCTTGTTGACCCGAGGATCGCAAGGTGGCGACAAGAAGGGAAGGGGATGAGCTACACCACCCGCCCCTGCGCCCGCGCCCTTGGGTCTCCGGCTGCGGTTGTCGTGCCGTCGGCGTTGACCGAGATCGACTGACAGGAGGCCATCATCGGATCACGGCCCGGATGGGCGCGGTAGGTCAGGCCCAACTCGGTGGCAACGGCGCTGGCGATCGGCTCGTAGTCCGCGTCGGACATCAGGGTGTCTTCCTCCGCATGCAGGCGCGGCTCGCGGACCGCCTCGTTCAGCGGCAGGCCCCGGCCCAGATGGTGGAACAGGATCTGCAGAATCGCGGTCGGGATACGGGTTGCCCCCGACGCGCCGATCGACAGCACCGCCTTGCCATCCGCGACAATCAGGCTCGGCATCATCGAGCTGGCGGGGCGTTTGCCGCCGGCGACCGAATTCGGGCTACCTGGCCAGGGATGGAACAGCCGCATCTGGTTGTTCAGCAGGATGCCGGTCCCCGGCACCACCACGCCGGAATGGTTGTTGTTGGAGAAGGTGATGGTGCAACCGTTGCCCTCGGCATCGATGGCGGACAGCGAGGTGGTCTCGGTGCTCTCGCCGTCGAGCTTCACCGGCACGAAACCCGGATCACCCAATCCGACTCGCCGCCGCTCGAACATCGCCAGCATGACCCGTGCGAGCGCTTCGGCGCGGCCCTTGTCCGTGTCCGGCACACCCGCCCGCTCCAGAGCACCCAAGGCCGAGGCGACCAGGAAGCCCGAGGACGGCGGTGCCATCACCGAGAGCTCGTGCCCCCGATAGCGGCCTTTTGGCGGCGTCCGGTGGACCACAGCATAGCCCGCAAGATCCTCCGCCGTCAGGAAGCCGCCGGCGGCCCGCATCTCCTCGGCGATCGCCTGGGCGAGGGCGCCGGTATACATCACCTGAGCGCCTCGCTCCGCCACCAGCTCCAGCGAGGCGGCATAGTCGGTCATTTTCATATGATCGCCGGCCTGACGTACCGTGCCGTCGGGACGCTTCAGCACCCGGCGGCATTCGGCGGTCAGATCCAGCAGGCGTTCGGACCTTTTCATCCGCAGCGCCGATTTCGCCGCCACCGTGAACCCCTCCCGCCCCAGCCGGATCGCTGGTGCCATCACTGCCCGGCGGTCGAGCGCACCGAACCGCTCGATCGCAAGGCACAATCCGGCTGCAGCTCCAGGGACCGCGACCGAGGTATGCGCGTCCTCGTTCGCGCGGCCCTTCACCTTGATCGCGTAGTCGCCGGTCGGATCGACCGCCGGAAAGATCTCGTAGCGGGCGTTTGCCGGGGCGGTGCCCATGAAATCCAGACAGGTTGTGGAGTTGGTGGCGGCATGGTGGAGGACCATGAAACCACCTGCCCCCAGCCCGCTGTCCAGAGGCTCGACGACCCCCATCGCGAAGGCGGCGGCGACGCAGGCGTCGATCGCATTGCCGCCGGCCCGGTAGACTTCGACCCCGGCTTCCGCCGCATCGGGATTGCCGCACGCGATCGCGCCTCGGGTCATCGGTGCCGTCTCGAACCCAGCCCAGCCGCCATAGAGATCGTCCGGCATTTCGCCCTCCATAATTTGTAGGCAAAGGCTAGACATTTGCCGGTCTCGAACACAAGGTCTGTCCCGCGCGGACTCTCGTGCCGAGTTGTACCAAAAACACCAAGAGGCGCCCCGTGAGCGAACAGCCCACCGCACTGCTGGCCGGAACCAACGCGATCCGCCGGGAAGAGTTTCTGAAGACCCATACCCAGACCGACTGGCGCTTCATCAGCTGCGATATGAAGGCGGAGCCGGAGCGGTTTCGCGAGGTGGCTGGAGAGGCTGACGTGCTGATCGGAGGCGGGGTTCCGGATCTGCCGGCGACCAACCGGTTGAAGCTCTACCAGATTCCGTTCACCGGGTTCGATTGGATCAAGGAGGATGAACTGCCGGCCGGGGTGCTGTTCTGTAATACCTACGAGCACGAGACCACCATCGCCGAGCACGTGATGCTGGGGATGTTGGAATTTCAGATTGGGCTGTTGCGCGACACCGATCCTCACATGCGCAAGAACTCCTATGACGGGCGGTCGATCTCCTCCGGCCCGATGCACCGGGAGATGCGTGGGGCCACCGTTGGCATCGTCGGCTACGGCCATATCGGCCGCGAGATCGCCATCCGGAGTAAGGCGTTCGGCATGAAGGTGATGGCTGTCAGCCGCTCCGTGCGGGACGAAGGCGCGCTCGTCGACTGGTACGGCACGGTCGAGCAGATGGACACGCTTCTTGCCGAGAGCGATTTCGTGGTCGTGTGCGCCCCACTAGACGATGTGACGCGCGGCATGATCGGCGCGGCCCAGTTCGCCAAGATGAAATCGGATGGGGTGATCTGCAATGTCGGCCGCGGCGGTGTGGTCGACGAGGCGGCCCTCTACACTGCTCTGCAGTCCAAGCGGATCCGCGGCGGCATCATCGATGTCTGGTATATCTATCCCGAGGGGGAGGACACGAATCCCTGGCCGTCGCAGTTTCCCCTCCAGAAACTCGACAATCTGATCATGTCGCCGCACAACTCGGCCTGGACCCAGGAGATGACGACCCGGCGCTGGACCTTCGTGGCGGATCAACTCGACCGGTTCGCCCGTGGTGAGACGCTTGAGAACATCTGCTTCGAAGGCACGGGC
>CALAHL010000390.1 GCA_937891725.1 uncultured Rhodospirillaceae bacterium
CCGCGATCGAGCCCATACCCGCCGCCTCGGTGATCCCCGTGATGCCGCCGTAGATCGAGCCGAGAACGACGAACACGATCATCAGTGGGGCGACCAGTCCCTTGCCCTTCTCCCAGGCGTCTGCGGCGCGCTCCCGCCCGACGACGAACAGCACATAGCCGCCCGCGACAACCGCGATCGCGGCCGAGACGATCATGGACTGGATGCCCACCAGTGAGGTGTCTTCCTCGACACCGCCGAACGCGTGCAATCCACACCACCGAACCACCAGGATAGCCGATGCCACGCCCACGACCATCGCGATCAGTGTGGCGCCGAGATCGAGCTTTTGCGCGGAGGTGAGATCGTCTTCCGATGGCTCGGGCAGGGGGGCCTGCTCGGGGTGCAAGCGGGTGCGAATCAGGATGTAGATGATGTAAAACCCTGCCAGAATGAAACCCGGTATGAAAGCGGCTTGGAACAGCGCGTGGATCGATGTCTCGGTGATCAGACCGTAGAAGATCAGCACGATCGAGGGCGGGATCATGGTACCGAGCGATCCGGACGCGCAGATCGTGCCGATCGCCAGATTCTGATCGTAGCCGAGCCGGAGCATCTGGGGCAGGGCGATCAGGCCCAGCAGCACCACCTCGCCGCCGATGATTCCCGACATGGCGGCCATCACGATCGCCATCAGGGCCGTGACCACGGCGATGCCGCCGCGGGTGCGCGACAGCCAGATGTTGAGGGAGCTGTACATGTCGCGCGCGATGCCGGATCGCTCCAACAGGACAGCCATGAAGATAAACAGCGGGACCGAGACCAGGACGTAGTTGGTGGTTATGCCGAAGAGCCGTTGTGCCAGAATGTTCATCGGACCGGTGCCGAAGGTTCCGAACAGCAGGTCCGGGCCAAATTTCAGCACCATGACCACGACTGCGAGGAACCCGGAGGCAAAGCCCAGCGGCATTCCGATCGCCAAAAGCACGAACATGCCGACCAGCAGAATGAGGGAGATCGTCCCGATATCCATGTCTATGCCCCCTAGTCTGACAGGCTGTTCGGACCGGCGCCTTTGCGCGTTGTGCCGTCTGGGTTCCTGGTCTCGAAATCAGGCGGTAGGTCGATGTCGTCGGTCGGGTCGTAGGTCTGCGGTTCCCGGTTCCAGTCGTAGATCAGGTTGGAGATCGACTGGATCGCCAGCAGGACCAGCGTGATCAGGATCAAGGGTTTGATGGTCGCGGGGATCGGGGGATCGAATGCGGTCCCGAAGGTTTCCCATCGCAGGAATTTGGCCTTGGCTTCGCCGTAGCCGCCCCAGACCACCGAAAACGCGAAAATGCAAACGCAGATTACCGAGAGGGTATCGAACAGGCGGCGCAACCAGCGCGGCGCCAGGTCGTAGAGCACGAAAATTCGGATGTGACTGCGCTGCTGAAGCGCATAGAGTCCGGCGGTCAAATAAATCCCGCCACCGACCCAAAGCGACATCTCATTGACCCACAACGTGGGGGCCAGGAACACGTACCGCATCACGACTTCATAGAAGATGATGCACACGATGAAGGCCGGTGCCCACATCGCGATCCGGCTGAAACTCCAGGTGATCAGATCGACCAAGCCTGTCCGCTCGTGCTCGACCATTTCCGTCTCCCCAACAAACGCAAGGACTCATTCAAGATGAACTGGCGGAAAGTATGGGCGACCGATTCAATCGGCCGCCCATTCTCAACCGGTCCCAAAAGCGGAAAGGCTACTTGGCGAGACCCAGCTGACGCAGATAGGTCAGATGACTCTCCACCAGTGCTTTGGCCTCCGGCGTAGTCGCGAAATCCGCCCAGGCCGATTGCGCGGCATCGCGGAATTTCTGCAGGTCCTCATCCGACCAGGCGTAGAGGTTCACACCTTGTGACCGTAGCGTGGCTGCCGCTTCGGCGTTCTTCTTCTCGAAGGTCAGAGCGGTCTGCAGTGCGAGCGCCTGCATGGCCACCGACATGATCCGCCGATGATGTT
>CALAHL010000391.1 GCA_937891725.1 uncultured Rhodospirillaceae bacterium
CGACCGCCTGCCAGAGATACATCATCGTGCGCTGACGGAGACAAAAACCTCGTCAAGGTGCCAATCATCACAGCGCCGCGGCCGCACCGTCTCGTAGCTCACGTCGAGCCCTCGCTCCGCTAACAGGCCTTCGACGTCGCGCAGGCTGAGATTGACGCGCAGATAAAGCCAGACGACGTGATGGACGATCGAAGGAGGATAGTGGAGGCGGGCGTATGAGATCGGTTTCATATGGCAAGGCCAGTGACCTCGTCTGACATCCGCCATGGGTTCATGTGACAGTGCCCTCCTGACCAATATAGCAATCGTAATCCCGAAAACCGCAGCGAGAGACTATCTGGCCGATGGCGGCTCGAAATCGTAATTCGGTCAGTCTCTGGGTGATGGTTACATGATTGCCGCGACCGTAGAACTTTGAAATATCGGCACAATGTTGCGCTCGCCCGAAGGCGCTACGCACAGACCGACATGTCACGAGAAGAATGGCTGGGGGACGAGGATTCGAACCTCGGTTGACGGAGTCAGAGTCCGTAGTCCTACCGCTAGACGATCCCCCAGTAGACAGCCCTTGTGGCCGTCACCGAGGGCGGGTGTGTATCAAAGCCGAACTCGGAATGCAATCGTATTTGACCCCAGGAACCGACGCATCGGAGTCGATCGGGGTTGTCGAATACCTAGACCGTGCTCTAGCCGTACCCGCTAAGACATTATAAGACTTAGATGACGGATCGGTCGAAACAGTCGGCCGGCATGGAAACGAACGAAACAAAAGAGGACGGGATGACCTCGGGGCTGGACAGCCACCATGGTCGCGGCCCGTCCCGCAAGGGCACCAGGCGCGCCGATCAGGCGCACCAACGTGGGTTCGACCTCACAGACGGGCAGAGAGATCCGCCTGTCGGAGACGTGCCTGCGGATGTCGCGCGGGACAGATCGGTCGCGCGAAAAACCGACGCGTCATTGGCGGGGGGGCGGCGTCGCCCGCCTGCGCGGGCGGACGATGTGCTTGCGGCCCTGGATCTCGGGACCAACAATTGTCGGCTTCTGGTTGCGCGGCCCGATGGCGATGGATTTCGTGTGATCGACGCATTTTCACGGATCGTGCGGCTGGGCGAGGGGCTCGGCAAAACCGGAGCCCTCGGACCGCAGGCCATCGATCGGACCATTGATGCCTTGCGGGTCTGCGCCTCCAAGATGCGGCGACGGCGGGTGACCCGCTTCCGAGCGGTCGCGACCGAAGCCTGCAGGCAGGCGGATAACGGGGATGCGTTCCTGAAGACGGTTGAGCGTGAGACCGGGCTGGATCTGGAAATCATCACATCGCACGAGGAAGCCAAGCTGGCACTGGCCGGGTGTTCCCCGCTGCTCGACCCGGATATTCCGGCCTCCCTGGTGTTCGATATCGGCGGCGGGTCTACGGAATTCGCCTGGTCCCGTCTTGGCCCTGACGGTGAGCGTCTGGTGGATGCCACCTCGTTGCCGCTTGGCGTGGTCTCCTTGGCCGAACGTTACGGTGGCGACAGTTATACCGATGCGGTTTATGAGGAGATGGTACAGGAGGTTGCGGTTGCCCTCGCGCCGTTCGAGGCGGAGTTCCGGATCGGCGCGCGCGCGGAGGCCGGTGACCTCCAGGTGCTTGGCACGTCGGGGACCGTGACGACCTTGGCCGGAATTCGGCTTGAATTGCCGCGCTATGTGCGGGACCGGGTGGATGGGGTGTATCTGCAGGTCGACGAAACCCTCGATATTGCCCGCAAGCTGGCCCGAATGACCTGGCGGGAACGCGCCGCCCACCCCTGTGTCGGACGGGAACGCGCGGACCTGGTCGTGGCCGGGTGCGCTATTTTGGAGGCGATCTGCCAGACTTGGCCGGTGGACCGGATGCGGGTCGCGGATCGGGGGGTGCGCGAAGGCATTCTCTTCGGTCTGCTGACCGGTCGCGGTTGAAATAGGGATTACGACGATGGCCGGAAAAGGTGGAAGTGGCAGCCGAGGTGGCAGTGCGGGTCGGGGAGGAGTCACGCGCTCGGACCTTGGTGGCCAGCGCCACAAGACGGTCAAGCTGAAAACCGCGCGCGGACGAACTAATTCCTCTCAGCGCTGGCTCGAGCGTCAATTGAACGACCCATATGTGGTGGAGTCGAAGCGTCTCGGCTATCGGTCCCGCGCGGCGTTCAAGCTGCTGCAGCTGGACGAGAAGTTCGGATTGTTGAAACCGGGTCAGCGGGTCGTCGATCTTGGGGCCGCACCCGGCGGCTGGACCCAGATCGCCGTCAA
>CALAHL010000392.1 GCA_937891725.1 uncultured Rhodospirillaceae bacterium
GGCCTGAACGTCTCCACTGCCGGTTACCCCGGTGCCCTCGGCGGCCTTGAGAACATGTATGGCGCCTCCGGTCGAGTGCTCCCGGACAGCAATCCCGAGGAATCCCGGAATAACTTCTACCTTGATGACACTCTGGATTTGTCTCCGGGACAGAGCGGGTCCGGTATATGGGAGATGGTGAACGGAGAGCCGGTCCTGGCCGGAATCGTTACCGGTGGCACGCCGACAGCGGGCACTGGCGTGATGATCACGCCGGAAGTGTACGCGTGGATCTCGGCCTGGACGGGAGGTGACGTTGTCCTCGCGAACGCGCGGAGTGCGGGGACCGGGTTGGACGATGCCGTCGACGGCACGGTCGGTGCTGATATGGTCTACGGACTCAATGGTCAGGACACGCTTCTCGGCGGCGACGGCGCCGACGTGCTCTACGGCAATATCGGTGAAGACCTGCTGATCGGCGGCAACGATTCCGACGTCCTGTATGGCGGCCAGAACACCGGCCCCGCCGCGACCGACGGCCTATTTCGCTTCGGCGCCGATACGCTCCTCGGCGGCAACGGCGGCGACATCCTCTACGGCAATGTCGGCGGCGACCGGCTCGAAGGCGACGCCGATGCCGACACCCTGTTCGGCGGCCAGGACAACGACACCCTCTATGGCGGCGACGGCGCGGATATGCTGTTCGGCAACAAGGGTGATGACATGCTCTACGGTGGAGATCCAGCGAGATACAACTTCGATGCCGATACCAACAACGGCGGCGCGGGAGACGACACGGTATTTTTTCACGCCACGCTCGCGATCAATACTTTGCGCGGCTCGCCAGATAATTTCCGTGCGTTCGACACTGGCGAGACCTTCATCGATATCGAGTTCATCCAGTTCCGCGACCAACTCGTCGCCACCTCCGACCTGTTCTGAAACCCCTTCGCCACCCAACCCGATCATTGAATTTGTGTTTGTCGCGAACGGCACTGCATGGGACCCTCCGAGCGGGCGCAGCGACTGGGTTACGATCCGCACATGGAATACGAGTTCGATCTTGGGTCTTGGACACGCCCTGTCACCACCGCGTCGCCCGAGGCGCAGATCTGGTTTGACCGCGGTCTGAACTGGACGTTCGGCTACAATCACGAGGAGGCGATCGCGTGCTTCCGGCGGGCGCTTGAGCATGACCCCGACTGCGCGATGGCGTGGTGGGGCATCGCCTATGCCGGTGGGCCGTTCTATAATCGGGCCTGGATACGGTTCTCGGAAGCAGAACTCGCAACGGTGCTTCCGGCCTGTCACGATGCGGCGCAGGCGGCACTGGCCCGGGTCGCGACCGCCACCTCGGCCGAACGGGCGCTGATCTCAGCCATTCCGCTGCGCTACCAGAACCCCGCCGAACGCAACCGGGAGACGCTCAATCGCTGGCATCGGGCGTTCACCGACGCGATGCGGGAGGCTCACAAGGCGCATCCGGACGATTTGGATATCACGGCACTGTTCGCAGAGGCGGCGGTCACCTGCACCCCGCGCCAGCTTTTCGACCTGAGAACCGGACGCCCCAATCCGGAAAGCCTGACCGAGGAGTTGGTCCCGATCCTGGACCGGGCGATTGCCGGCTGCCGGCGCGACGGCATCCTGCATCCGGGCGTTCTTCATATGCACATCCATGCGCTGGAGATGTCGCCCACGCCGGAACACGCGCTGCACTCCGCCGATGACCTGCGCGGATGGGCACCCGACGCCGGCCATTTGGAGCACATGCCGGCGCATATCTATGTCCTGTGTGGCGCCTATGCG
>CALAHL010000393.1 GCA_937891725.1 uncultured Rhodospirillaceae bacterium
CGCTGACCTGTTCCGGCGTCAATCCCGATGTCATGCCGTGAGTTTAGCCCGGCTTCCGGAAATTACCAGTGACCCCCGGATCTTCCGAACAGCCGAGCGGAGACGGGAAAAGCCTCCATCCTTCGAAATCACCAAAATCATTGAGATAATTGGTCGGGGAGAGAGGATTCGAACCTCCGGCCCCTGCCTCCCGAAGACAGTGCTCTACCAGGCTGAGCTACTCCCCGACCGGTCATGGGCGGAGCCGAAAGTGAGGCCCGCCCGGAGACAGGCGGCTGATATAGCGGGTCGCTTCGGGTGCATCAAGAGCCGAATGCCGATCCGGCGATAAATCGCATCGGTGGAGGCGGTCAATATCCCCGTTCGACGCAGAAATCGATCAGCTCTTCCAGGGCATCCCGGTAAGCATTCTGCGGAAACGTCAGCAGTGCCGCTCGGGCCGAGTCGGCATAGGTCCGGGATCGATCAAGGGCGGCACCCAGAGTTCCGTGCTTTGCCATCAGCCGCTGCGCCTCGGCCATGTCGGCATCGGTTTGCTCCAGGGCGCCGATGGTGCGGGCCCAGAATGCCCGCTCCGCTTCGGTGCCTGCCTGATAGGCCAGGATCACCGGTAGGGTCGCCTTGCCCTCGCGAAAATCGTCGCCGACCGTCTTGCCGAGGGTTTCCTGCTCGGCCGCGTAATCCAGAACATCGTCCACCAACTGGAAGGCGATGCCCAGATCCCGCCCGTAGGTCGCCATGGCCGCCTGCTGATCCGCCGGGCGCTCGGCCACGACCGGGCCGATCTCGGCGGCGGCGGCGAACAGCTGGGCGGTCTTGCAGCGGATCACCTCAAGATAGGCCGCCTCGGTGGTTTCCACGTCATTGGTGGTCATCAGCTGATGCACTTCGCCTTCGGCGATCACCGCCGAAGCGTCCGACAGGATCCGCAGAACCTCGAGCGACCCGTCGCTCACCATCAGCTGGAACGACCGGCTGAACAGGAAGTCCCCGACCAGCACGCTGGCCTGATTGCCCCAGACCGCATTGGCGGTATCGTAGCCGCGCCGCAGGTCGCTCTCGTCGACCACATCGTCATGCAGCAGGGTGGCGGTGTGAATGAACTCGACGCAGGCCGCGAGACCGATATGGCGGTCGCCCTGATAGTCACAAAGACCCGCCGCCGCCAGGGTCAGCATCGGCCGGAGGCGCTTGCCGCCGGCGGCCACGATATGGCCGGCCAATTGCGGAATCAGGGCCACCGGGCTGTGCATGTTCTCGACGATGGTCCGATTGACCCGCTCCATGTCCGCCTGCACCAGCTGCCGCAGGGTATCGACCGACGGTTTACGGTCCGGTTGGACGGAGGCGGTCGGCGTATGGGAAGCGGGGGCGGGCACGTGCGGCAACTCCATAGATGTCGGTCTGGTCACGGCAAAAAATGCGGCACGTCGCCGATCACTTGACCGGTCACTGTGCGACAGCGAGCATAGGCGCGCCGCATGAGCGGTCAAGTCGGCATCCTCCGGCGGATGCACGGGATCGAGGCATTATGAAGGAACTGCTCCGCACCAATGACCTGGTCCGGTTGTCCTATCTGGAAGCGCTGTTGCGCGGCGACGGCATCGAACCCTTTGTCCTGGACGGCCATATCAGCGCCGCCGAGGCCGGTATTTCCCTCTTTCCGCGGCGTTTGATGGTGCGGGAAACGGAATACGACGCTGCCTGCGATCTGCTGCTGGACGCGGGTGAGGCACTCGATTGAGACGCCGATGGACGTGACCCACGACAAGCTCCACGGCGGCCGGGTTCATTTGACGCAGCCCCGGGACGGATACCGGGCGGCGATCGACCCGGTGCTGTTGGCGGCGGCCGTCCCGCTCGCGGCGGGGGAGCGGGTGCTGGATCTTGGCTGCGGGGTGGGGGCGATCTCGCTTTGCCTGATGCAGCGGGTGCCGGGCAGTTCGGTCACCGGTGTCGAATGGGACGAGCAGACCGCCGCCCTGGCCGTCAGGAACGCCCGGGACAACGGGTTCGAGGACCGGTTCACGATCGAAGTCGCGGATTTCACCCATCTCGCGACCGATTGGGAGAAAGAGGCCTTCGACCATGTGGTCTTCAACCCGCCCTACATGACCGCCGATCGGGCCGAGCTGTCGCCGATCACCCGCAAGCAATTGGCCGATGTGGAGGGCGAAGCCGAATTCCGGGCCTGGGTGATCCGGGCGCACCGCTCACTGAAGCCGCGCTGTCGGATGACCTTCATTCACCGGGCCGACCGGTTGGAGGACATCATCCGAGGATTGGACGGGTTCGGCGAGATCACCGTATTTCCGCTCTGGCCGAAGCAGCGGGTTGACGCCAAACGGGTGATCGTCACCGCCCGCAAGGGCGTCCGCAGCCCGTTCCGCCTCGCCGCCGGACTGTATCTGCACGACGGCGAGGGTGAGTTCACCAAACGGGCGGAGGCCATCCTGCACGGCGCCCCGTTGGAGATGGTCTAGCCCCCGATCAGCACGAACTTGGCGACAAAGGCCACCGCGATCACGTAGACGCCGGCCGACACGGCACTGGCCTGTCCGGTCAGAACCTTGACCACCGCATAGGTGATGAATCCGAAGCCGATCCCGGTCGCGATCGAGAAGGTGAACGGCATCGCAAGGGCGGTGACCACTGCCGGCGCTGCCTCGGTCATGTCGTCCCAGTCGATCTCGGACAGGCCACGCGCCATCAGCACCGCCACATAGACCAGGGCCGGAGCGGTGGCATAAGCCGGAATCGAGGTCGCCAGGGGCGCGAAGAACAGACCCAGCAGAAACAGCACGGCAACCACGCAGGCGGTCAGCCCGGTGCGACCGCCAGCCCGGATACCCGACGCACTCTCGATATAAGAGGTGGTGGTCGACGTGCCGAGGGCGGCGCCGGCGCAGGTCGCCACGCTGTCCGCCATCAACGCTTGGCGCAGGCGCGGCAGCTTGCCGTGCTCGTCGAGCAGACCGGCCCGGTGGGCCACGCCGACCAGGGTCCCTGCGGTGTCAAACAGGTCGACGAAGAAGAACGCAAAGATCACCGCGATCAAGCCGATATTGAAGGCCCCCTGAATGTCCATCTGCATCAGGGTCGGCGCCAAACTCGGCGGGGTGTCGACCACGCCCGCAAGCTGACTGATCCCCATACCGACGCCAACCAAGGTCACGCCCAGGATCGCCAGGATGATCGCCCCCGGAACCTTAAGCTTGTCGAGCACAACGATCGCCATGAAACCGACGATCGCCAGGATCACCGACGGATCCGCCAAGTTCCCGAGCCCGACCAGGGTGGCCGGATGGTCGACCACGATACCAGCGTTCTTGAAGCCGATGATCGCCAGGAACAGTCCGATGCCAGCTGAAATCGAGACCTTCAAGGTCCGCGGGATCGCGTTCACCACCCATTCGCGGATCGGCAGAACCGACAGAATGATAAACAGCACGCCGGAGATGAATACCGCGCCGAGGGCCGCCTGCCACGTGTAGCCCATGCCGAGCACCACGCCGTAGGTGAAGTAGGCGTTCAGCCCCATACCCGGCGCCAAGGCGATCGGATAATTCGCATACAGCCCCATGATCAACGTGCCGATGGCCGCCGCCAGACAGGTGGCGACGAAAACGGCGCCGTGATCCATGCCCGTCTCGGCCAGGATCATCGGGTTGACGAACATGATGTAGGCCATCGTCAGGAAGGTCGTGATCCCGGCGATCACTTCGGTGCGCACGGTTGTCCCGTGCTCGGTAAGCTTAAAATACGTCTCGAACATGCTGTCCCCCGCCAAATGCCGGACCCGCCGCGTCTCTAACGATACAAGGCTGGATCAAGTCACGAATTAGGAATTGTGCAGGTGCGAAGCGCCATTGTCGAGGTTCTTGGGCCCCAGTCAAAGAAACCTTCCGATCCTGTCTTCAGCCGTTGCATCCGCTGCCCGAAACCCCCATGTGCCAACGATGAAAATTATCGACACACTGCTCTCGCCGATCCGAGGCCGCCCGCCGATCGTTAGCGTCGTACGACTCGACGGAATCATCAAAGGTAGCGACCGGTTCTCCCGCTCTCTCAACCTCGCAAGCGTGGCGGGACGACTGGAAGCCGCCTTCAAGATGCGCCACAGCAAGGCGGTCGCCCTGGTGGTGAATTCGCCCGGCGGCTCGCCGGTGCAGTCTGACCTGATCGCGGGGCGTATTCGAGACCTTGCCAAGGAGCACGAAAAGCCGGTTGTCGCTTTCGTCGAGGACGTGGCCGCGTCCGGCGGCTATTGGCTGGCCCTGGCGGCCGACGAGATTTTCGTCAACCCGGCCTCGATCATCGGATCGATCGGGGTCATTTCCGCCGGGTTCGGCTTTCAGGACGCAATCGAGCGGATCGGGGTTGAACGGCGGGTCCATACTTCCGGCAGCCGCAAGTCGCTGCTGGATCCGTTCCAGGCCGAGAGCGAGGAAGACGTCGCCTATCTCAAAAACATCCAGTCGGAGATCCATGGCGGGTTCCGGAAATGGGTCGAGGAACGGCGCAGCGGCAAACTGAAAGCCGACCTTGAACCGGACCTGTTCGAAGGGAAGTTCTGGACTGGCGCGCGCGGCGTGGAGCTCGGACTTGCGGACGGGCTCGGGGATCTTCGAGGCGTGATGCGGGGCCGATTCGGCGAGAAGACCCAGTTCCGGGTTCTGGGAGAGCGACAGGGGCTTTTGAAACGCCTCGGAATTGGAAGCTCCATCCGTGGCCCCCAGGGAGGTA
>CALAHL010000394.1 GCA_937891725.1 uncultured Rhodospirillaceae bacterium
ATGCCAGTCCAGAGGGCTTGGCGGCCTACGAGGACATCAAGGCGTATCATCGGAACATCGTGATGTGGAGCGCGCGTCAACAGGTGCACAGCTGTGTTGCCTGGCGGGCGATCTTCTGGGTGCGCTGGAACACCGGTGTCGCAATGCAGCTCCAACCGATCGCCGGCATCGATGAAATCGGGCTTGGCCAATTGGAGCTGGTTGGTCGGTTCGCGCGGGATGCGCTCGGCCTATATGCAAGCCAATGTCAGATCCTAGTGTGGCTCATCCAGTTCATTCCGGAGGCGGCCCGTGCGCCGATCATGGGAGCAGTGCTGCCGGACGGCCCGCTCCTTGGCCCCATTGACCCGAAACTGGACAAGCGATTGTCGAAGACCGCGGGCGGAATCGCCTCGGACCTTGCAGAGCACACGCTCAACGCCGTGGCTGGCGCGTTGGTTTATCAAACGGCGCTCACCTTTGGGTACGACAAGGCAGCTGCGTCCAAGACGCTGGCGAAGGCGAATGCGGTAGAGGATGCGCGCGAGATGATGAAACCGGCGGTCCAGCGCGCAATCGACCTGTGCCTGGAGCGTGGCGCCGCCGAGATTTCCGCGTCGCGCACGCATCTGGCAGCTGTGCGGAAGTCTGTCAGCTAGGCCCCCTGGCGTCCGTCCCAATCAAAAAAAATGCCGGGAACGCTGAGTTCCCGGCAAGTTGAACAGGGAGGCTTCACGTCTGGGAGACGTGGGACACCGGCGGACCGGTGCCCGGAGTTCCGAGCGGGGGGCTCGGAAGAGATGCTGCGTCGCAACATCTCGTGGTCTAGAGATAAGTCGTAGGCGCTCGAACGACCAATTCCATTTGGTCAGTCCGGATATGCATCGAATGCATGGCTTGGTCTGCGTGCTTTGCACGGAACGCGCAGCTCAGCGTTCATCCCATTAAAACTGGGACTTAGCGACTTCCTGGATCAAAAAATCCCGCAGTACCGTGATCCGCTTTGAGTGTCGAAGTTCCTCGGGATACACAAAATAGGCCGGAACCTGGGGGCCTTCCATATCGGGGACAACGCGTACCAGGTCCAAATCGTTGTTCGCCATATAGTCAGGCAATGCCGCGATGCCCACACCGGTCTGGACCGCGCGGAAGATGGCGAAAAAATTGTTTACCCGCACCACGTTCTGCGGACGGTGGCGCGGCCCGGCCGCGACCGTGTCCATAAGCCAATTGACGTTTGGGAACGGCGGATGGGCGGTTTCGCCATAGATCACCAACCGGTGGTCACGCAGATCGGCGGTTGTCTTCGGAACGCCATGTCGGACCAGGTAGCCGGCACTGGCGTAAAGATGGAACTTGATGGTCTTCAAATGCCGTTGAATGAGATCCGGTTGGCGCGGCGGAGTCAGCCGGATCGCCACATCCGCCTGCCGCATCGACAGGTCAAGTTCGCTGTCGTTCAGGATCAGAGACAGGGTGATCTCCGGATACAGCTCCAGGAACGCTCCGATCCGCGGGCTGACCCAGTTAGACCCCAAGGCCACCGTTGTGGTCAGACGCAGCGGGCCTTTGGGGCTGTCCTTGCCTTCGGATAGCAAGGCCTCGGTCGTGGCCAGTTTGGCAAACACATCACGCGCGGTGTTGTAGAGGATCTCTCCCTGCTCGGTCAGGATCAGACCGCGGGCATGGCGGTGGAACAAGGGAACCTTGAGATTTTCCTCAAGATGCCCGATTTGTCGGCTGACGGCGGATTGCGAGAGGTTCAGGGTCTCACCGGCATGGGTGAAGCTTCCCGCCTCGGCAACCGCGTGAAACACACGAAGCTTGTCCCAGTCCATTGCCGCCCCTTCCGGAGCGCGATCACCCTATCTGGAGGCGCGCGACCCCAAATATGATATGAATCGCCCTCAACTTATGTGATCCGGATCTCAATTCCGGGACCGCATCCAAGCATCTCACCGCTTCTGTCTAACGCAGACCGGCCGCGCGGCAAAGCCTGCTGGCTGAAAATGCCTCTTATTCAGCAGCTTGACGGGCGGCATCTTCGGCCTCCGCGATGAACTTTTCGGCTTCAAGAGCAGCCATACATCCCATGCCGGCGGCCGTCACGGCCTGGCGGAAAACCTTGTCGACGCAGTCCCCCGCGGCGAACACGCCCGCGATCTGTGTCTTCGTCGAGTTCGCGCTCGCGAGGAGATAGCCCTCCTCATCCATTGGCATCTGGCCCCTGAACACGGTGGTCGCCGGGTCATGGCCGATCGCAACAAACAGACCGTCGGCGGGAATATCGCTGGTCTCGCCGGATTTCAGGTTCCTGACCCGCACCGCCTCGACTCCGGCCATCGGACCATTGCCGCCCAGAACCTCGTCCACAGCACTGTCCCAGACCACGCGGACCTTCTCGTGACGGAACAGCCGGTCCTGCATGATCTTCTCGGCGCGCAGACTGTCGCGCCGATGCACCAGGGTGACCGACTTGCAGATATTGGCGAGGTACAGCGCCTCCTCGACCGCCGTGTTGCCGCCGCCAACCACGACCACATCCTTGTTCCGGTAGAAGAACCCGTCACAGGTGGCACAGGCCGAAACGCCGCGCCCGTTGAAATGCTGCTCGCTCGGGAGGCCGAGCCAGCGAGCTTGTGCACCGGTCGCGATGATCACGGCATCGGCCAGGTAGACCGCACCGCCATCGCCGGTGCAGCGCAGCGGGCGCACGGAGAAGTCGACCTCAGTGATGATGTCATAGGCGATCCGGGTGCCGACATTTTCCGCCTGCTTCTGCATCTGTTCCATCAACCAGGGACCCTGGATCGGATCGGCGAAGCCCGGATAGTTCTCGACCTCGGAGGTGATGGTCATCTGTCCACCCGGCTGAAGACCCGCCACCAGCAACGGCTCAAGCCCGGCACGCGCGGTGTAGATCCCGGCGGTCAATCCGGCCGCTCCGGCACCGATGATCAACACCTTCACATGCTCGGTCTTCGCCGCCTCGGCCATCTCGTCCTCCTTGTCACGTGACGATAAAGATAGGGGCGGGGGGACGGGGTCTCAAGCTCCTTTGCTCCGGCAGGCGGCGAGCCCGCGTTACTCGGGGGCCATGAACCGTGACGCCTTTTGCACCAGGGTATTGAAGCGGGTCAAAAACGCCGACTCGGTCAATGTCTCGGCGGCATCGCGCTCGACGGAGATGGCGTGATCCAGCGCGAATGACGTCATCGGCTCGGCGGAGACCCGGTTGGACTTGGCAAGACTCTCGGCGATTGTGTCCGGGAGCTTTCGGCCAGCAAAGGGACCGTCCAAAAGGAAGCTGCGGGCCGGTTGGTAGGTCTGCCGGATGTTCCGGGGTGTCATCGTGACCGGCGCCGCGATCCGGATCTGTCCGTTTGACGCGAACAGCAGCACCGGGAATGTCGCCGCGAGCTCTGGAAGATAGCGGTTCGGGGCGGCGGTCAGGCTCCAATAGGTCTCCGCGACAGTGGCGTAGTGCTCGAAACTCGTGATTTCAGAGAACTGCGCCTCGGTGAGAGGCAGGAGTTCCACCGGCGGGCGCGTGACGTCGACCGTGTCGTTGGCGAGGTCGAACCACAGGTTCCCTACCTGGATGGCGTTCTGGAAGTACCGATCCTTCTGAATGCCCCAAATCCCTTTGACCACCCCGCCCGCCGCCTGAAACTGTCTGATGGCGGAGAATGCCGGACGGTCGGCGTCGGCGGATCTGGGTGTCAGAAGGCGCTGAAGCGTAAAGTCTCGGATCGGCTTGCAGTATCCGTGCGGGTAGCCGCTGTGGCCACCGGTCTTGGGACCGCCGGCTTGACTTATCTGCGGGATAAGAACCGCATCGGCCTCACGGCGGAGAATTTCGAGATCGCGTTGGATTGCCGACCAGTGCGGGACGATATGCGCGCGCGCCAGATCGGACTGCGCCAAGCCAACGGGATCCAAGGCTTCGCGCAGTTCGATGTTGAGGATTTTCTGCGGGATCGGCATGCCGCCTAAACCAAACGCCCGATCGACGAGGCGCTACACACCCAGCCGCCACGCGAGCAGGTCCACCCGGTCCTGACCCCAGAAAATTTCGCCGTCGACCACGTAGCTGGGCGCCCCGAACACTCCTTGATCGATGGCGTGTTTGGTGTCCGCCTCGAACAAGGCTGTGATCTCGGGTGTCGCCGCTTTGTCCATGATCGCGTTTGCATCCAATCCGTGGCTTGCCGTGACGGCAGCAGTGACCTCCCGATCATCGATGTTCCGGTCATGGACCCAGAGCGCCGTCAGCAACGCGGTCGACAATCCGAACGCGTCAAGACCCAATTCCCGCGCCGCGATGATGGCGAGGGACGAGATCGGGTCGGTCGCGGGGAAGTTTTTCGGCTCGATATTGATTGGGTCGTTCAGGAATTCCTTCCAGCGCTTCAACTCCATCATCCGATAGGCCTGACGCTGGGGCGCGCGCTTCGGAAGCGGCAGCCCACCTGAGACCGCGAAGATTTGCCCGAACGCCACCGGATAGACGTTCACCTTGGCGCCGGTCTTCTCGGCGATCCGGTGCAGCCGGCCCGACCCAAGATAGGTCCAAGGACTGGAGGTCGAAAGGTAGTAGTCGATCGTGACGGTCATGAGGTCGGGCTCCCGGTCTCGGTGTGGTGGTCCCGCAGGACGCGGCGCATGATCTTTCCAGTGGCGGTCATCGGCAAGGCGTCGACGAACTCGACGATACGCGGATATTCGTGGGCGGCCAGTCTTTGACGGACATGGTTCTGAATATCCACACGCAATTCGTCCGACGGCTGATAGCCCTCGGCGAGCACGATGCAGGCCTTGATCGCTTGGGTTCGGATCGGGTCCGGCACGCCGATGACCGCGGCCATCGCCACTGCCGGATGACCCGACAGACAGTCTTCGATCTCACCGGGGCCGATCCGATA
>CALAHL010000395.1 GCA_937891725.1 uncultured Rhodospirillaceae bacterium
CGATGCGGTGGATGCGGCCGAAGCGCTGCTCCAAGCGGTTCGGGTTCCAAGGCAAGTCGTAGTTCACCATCAGGTGGGCGTTCTGCAAGTTCACGCCTTCGCCCGCCGCGTCGGCTGTTCCCCCCATGACTACCGGGCCCGTTTTCAATCCGAAGGAGCCGATCCATGACCGACGCCGCCACATCCCCACAGCCTAGCCCGTCCCCCGCCCCGCTGACGATCGGCCTTCTGGTGTTCCCCGACATCACCCAGCTCGACATGACCGGCCCCTATGAAGTGTTCATCAGGTTCCCGGGTGCGAAGGTCGAGCTGGTGTGGAAAACCGTGGAGCCGGTCAGAGCCGGCGGCGGCATGCTGATCACCCCGACCGTTGATTTCGCATCCTGCCCGGAGCTCGACGTGATCTGTATTCCCGGCGGGACCGGCATGAACCGCCTGCTGGAGGACAGAGAGACCCTGGATTTCATCGCCGACCGTGCGGCGCGGGCCCGCTATGTCACCTCGGTCTGCACCGGCGCTTTGGTGCTGGGAGCGGCCGGGCTGCTGAAGGGCCGCCGGGCGACCACCCATTGGATGTCCCATGACATGCTGGCCGCCTTCGGCGCGATTCCGGTCGAGGCGCGCGTGGTGGTCGACGGCAATCTGCTGACCGGCGGTGGTGTGACGGCGGGCATCGACTTCGCGCTCCAGCTGGCTGCGGAACTCTTCGGCCCGGAGGTCGCCCAAGCGATTCAGCTCGGCATCGAATACGACCCGGCCCCGCCGTTCGCCGCAGGCTCCCCGGCGCGCGCGACACCTGCCCTGGTCACCCAGGTCCGGGACAAGGCGGCGGCAGGCCAAGCGGTGCGTCAGGCCGCGGTGGATCGGGCCGGGGCGGCCTTGAGGGCGGGTTAGCGGGAGACCTTTGATCCAAGTATCCCCGAGTCTCAATGCTGTGATCGCGTCGCCATTCGTACTCAACATCCTAAACGCGAATTATTATATTTTAATGAAAGGACGTTTTGGTACTTTTTCATTAACCTTGTACTTTCACTACCCTATTTCCCTCGAAAGGCGCTCAACGGGAAAACCGTGACCGGGCGCACCAGCCAATGGGTACCACCGGCTGCTTGACGTTACGGAAATGCGTCGTTAGCTTGCCGACACAAGCAAGTTGAGCGGGGAGCTCACGGGGTTAAAAAACGGGCGGGGTCGCGATAAAACGCGACCCCGTAACCGTTTTGGCACCGACGAACCTACCGGGTACTGTCCCGAATATTGCCCCAGGTCATGCACCCGCTGCCCCGTACTATGTCTTCCGCCGCGTTCCGTGCCAAAGTGCGGCCCGCCGGATGGACAGCACATCGTCTCCACCGGCCGATTGGTTGCGACCGCCACGCTGGAGAGATCCCGATGAGTGCCCCGAAATCCCCGCCCAAATCCCCCAACGCATCCGACGGAAACGTCTTCGGATTCGACACCCTGGCACTGCATGCGGGCCAGCAGCCGGACCCGACCACCGGCGCCCGGGCGGTCCCGATCTACCAGACCACCTCCTATGTGTTTCCGGATACCGAGCACGCGGCATCCCTGTTCAATCTGGAGCGCGCGGGTCACATCTATTCCCGGATCTCGAACCCGACCGTCGCGGTGCTGGAAGAGCGGGTGGCGGCTCTTGAGGGCGGGGTCGGTGCGGTCGCCACGTCGAGCGGGCACGCGGCCCTGGTGCTGGCGATCACCACCCTGATGGGCCAGGGCGGGCATATCGT
Organism: uncultured Rhodospirillaceae bacterium; assembly: GCA_937891725.1. GTDB lineage: Bacteria > Pseudomonadota > Alphaproteobacteria > Thalassobaculales > Thalassobaculaceae > JANSYC01. The sequence goes on from CALAHL010000395.1 coordinate 1,749, forward strand.
GGCCTCCTCCGCACTCTACGGCGGCAGTCACAACCTGTTCGACCAGACCCTGCCGCGCTTCGGGATCACCACCACCAAGGTGGATCCGCGCGACCCCAAGGCGTTCGAGGCGGCGATCCGACCGGAAACCCGGCTGATCTTCGGCGAGACGATCGGCAATCCGGGTCTTGAGGTGTTGGACATTCCGACGATCTCAGCGGTGGCCCATCGCCACGGGCTGCCGATGCTGGTGGACTCGACCTTCGCCACCCCGCATCTGTGCCGGCCGATCGATCACGGGGCCGATCTGGTGATGCATTCGGCGACCAAATGGCTGGGCGGGCACGGGGTCGCGATCGCCGGCGTGCTGGTCGACGGCGGCACCTTCGACTGGGGCGCGTCCGACAAATTCCCGACCCTGACCGAGCCCTATGCCGGCTATCACGGCATCGTCTTTGCCGAGGAGTTCGGACCCCAGGCCTTCATCATGCGGGCCCGGACCGAGGGGCTGCGCGATTTCGGCGCGTGCCTGTCCCCCGGCAACGCCTTCCACATCCTGCAGGGGATCGAGACCCTGCACCTGCGGATGGACCGGCATGTGGCGAACGCCCGCCGGGTCGTCGAATTCCTGTCCGGCGCCGAGGAGGTGGCCTGGGTCGCCTATCCGGAACTGGACAGCCACCCGGACAAGGCACTGGCCGCCAAGCTGCTGCCGAACGGGGCCGGCTCGATGATCGCCTTCGGGATCAAGGGTGGCCGCACGGCGGGGGCGGCGTTCATCGACAGCCTGCAGGTCTGGTCGCATCTGGCCAATGTGGGCGACGCGAAATCGCTGCTGATTCACCCGGCCTCGACCACCCATCAGCAGATGGATCCGGCGGCGATGAAGGCGGCGGGGCTGAGTGAGGATCTGGTCCGGCTGTCGGTCGGGCTGGAGGACCCGCGCGATCTGATCGCCGATCTGAAACAGGCGCTGCGGTCTGCGGCCCGTGTCGCGAAGGTCGCCTGAGCATGAAAATTCAACTGGATGGAAAGACCGTGTTCGCCGCCACCGGCGGGCGTCCGTTCGAGGCGGACAAGCCTGCGGTGATCTTCCTGCACGGCGCCGGGATGGACCATACGGTCTGGTCCCTTCAGACCCGCTATTTCGCCCATCACGGCTGGTCGGTGCTGGCGGTCGATCTGCCGGGGCACGGACGGTCGGACGGCCCGGCCCTGACCGATCTGGGCGGTCTGGCGGAGTGGGCGCGGGCGGTTGTGACGGCCGCCGGAGGAACCCGGGCGGTGTTCGCCGGGCATTCCATGGGGGCGCTGATCGCGCTTGAGGCGACGGCGCGCGCCGGAGAGGCCGCTCTCGGCTGCATGCTGCTGGGGGTGGTGCCGAAAATGGCGGTCCATCCGGATCTTCAGGCGGCCGCCGACGGCCATCACCACGGCGCGGTCGAGAACATGGTCGGCTGGGGGTTCGGCCGTCCGGCGCAGATCGGCGGCAACCGGGCGCCGGGAAGTTGGGTCGCGGGTGCGGGCCTGCGGGTGCTGGAGCGCGGACTGGCCGGCCCGCTCGGCGCCGATCTGAAGCTCTGCAATGCCTATGACGGGGCGCTGGAGGCGGCAGCGAAGATCACCTGCCCGACCCTGCTGCTGCTGGGTGACGACGACCGGATGACCCCGGCCAAGGCGGCCCAGCCGCTGGCCGCCGCTCTGTCCGACTGCCGCCGGGTGGTGCTGCCGGCCACCGGTCACATGATGACGCTTGAACGTCCGGATGAGGTGCTCGACACGATGCGCGATTTTCTGAAGGAGCTGGTGCGATGACCGAGAAGCCCGTCGATCCCGGACGCGCCGACTACAAGCATTTCGTCACCATCACCACCCGGTGGATGGACAACGACGTCTACGGCCACGTGAACAACGTCCAGTACTACAGCTATTTCGACACGGCGGTGAACCTGTACATGACCCAGCAAGGCGGGCTCGACTATCTGGCTGGACAGGCGATCGGCTACGTGGTCGAGACCAGGTGCCAGTACCGCCGCCCGATCGCCTTCCCCGACACCGTGGAAGTCGGCATCCGGGTCGCCAAGATCGGCCGGTCCAGCGTGACCTACGAGGTCGGGATCTTCAAACAGGGTCAGGCCGAGATCTGCGCCTTCGGCCATTTCGTGCACGTCTATGTCGAGCGCGCCACCAGCACCCCGACCCCGATCCCAGAGAAGGACCGGGCGGCGATGCAGGCGATCTCGGTGGCCTGACACAAAAAGGGCCGGCCCCATTCGGGACCGGCCCCCATATCAGTCGTTCCTCAGCCCTTGATCGAAGGGTTAAGCAGCCTTGCTGCCCTCGATCGCCGGACGGCTGGTGGCGGTCGCGTTGGTGATCGCGATGGTGCGGGGCTTCATGGCCTCCGGCACCTCGCGCACCAGACTCACGTGCAGCAGACCGTTCTCGATGCTGGCGTCGACCACCTTGATGTGGTCGGCGAGATCGAACCGGCGCTCGAAGGCGCGGGTCGCGATGCCGCGATGGAGGTAGGTCGTCTTGTCGGCCTCCTCACCTTCGGATTTCGCGATCTTGCCGGTAATCACCAGGCTGCCGTTCTCAACGGTGATGTCGAGATCTTCCTGGCCGAACCCGGCGACCGCCATCGAGATGCGGTAGTCGTCATCGCTCAACTTCTCGATGTTGTAGGGCGGGTA
>CALAHL010000396.1 GCA_937891725.1 uncultured Rhodospirillaceae bacterium
CTGCCCGGACCGCCCCCGCTCCAGCAGCGCCATCAGAATCGCGTTCGAGGCGTGCAGCCCGGTTCCGATATCGACCATCGCCAGACCCAGCCGGGTCGGCCCGCTCTCGGGCGCGCCGTTGACCGAAAAATGGCCGACCATCGCCTGGATGATCCCGTCATATCCCGGATAGCCGCCATAGGGGCCGTCCGCGCCGAAGCCGGAGATCCGGCAATGCACAAGCTTGGGGAATTTCTCCTTCAGGACCTGTTCGTAGCCCAGGCCCCATTTCTCCATCGAGCCGGGCTTGTAGTTCTCGATCAGGACATCGGCGCCGTCCAGCAGGCGCAGCAGAACCTGCTTGCCCGCCTCGGTCGCGAGATCCAGGCCCATCGAGCGCTTGTTCCGGTTCACGCCGAGGAAGTAGCTGGCATCGCCGCCCTCGTCGAACGGAGGGCCCCAATCCCGCACCTCGTCGCCCTGCGGCGGCTCGATCTTCAGCACTTCGGCGCCGTGATCCGCCAGCAATTGCGTGCAGTAGGGCCCGCCCAGCACGCGGGTGCAGTCCACCACCTTGATTCCGGCAAGCGCGCCGCCGCCCGGTTTGGCTTCGGTCATATCATGTACTCCAGAGGGTCAGGCCGCCTTGTCGATCCCGAAGACGCGGGAGGCGAAGCTTGGATAGATCTCGGCGAGTTGCTGGGCCACCGGACCGCGAATGAGCGCGAGGGTCTCGGCGTCCGGTGCCGCGGTTTCGGGCACGCCACCCTCCGGCAGATCGTAGTCGAAACCGGTCTGCTCGGCGATCTCCTCGACCGTATGGCCGGGATGGACGCTGGCCAGGGTGAACCTGGCGCGGCTCTTGTCGAAGCTGAACAGACAGCGGTCGGTGATCAGGGCGTGCGGGCCGCCGGGTCGGTACACTCCAGGCTCCGAGACGCCGGGGGCAGAGATGTAGTCGACCGCGTCGACCAGCGTGCGCGGGGTATGCTCCAGCCGGAACAGGATCACACGCGGCACCACATAGTACATGTAGGCCGAGCCGAACGACCCCGGGAACCGGGCCTTCGGCCGATCCGGGTCGCCGATCGAAACCAGATTGATATTGGCCTTGCCGTCGATTTGCGCACCGCCCAGGAAGAACGCATCGATCCGCCCCTGCCCCGCACAGTCGAACAGCTCCTTCGCGCCGTCGGTGAAGAAGTTGTGATTCTCGGAGCCGAGGACCGAGACCCGCGTTGCCCCGTTCGACCGGGCGCGGGTCAGCAGGGCCGCCGCCCCCGGCACCGGCGAGGACGCACCAACCGCCACATGACCGAGCCCGTCGAGCATGCCGGCGATGCTGCCGATCAGGATTTCCTCAAGTTGCACGTGATCGCTCATTCGGCCGCCTCCGCGCCAAGAACCGTTTCCTGGAGATACTGGGCGAAACCTTCCTCGCTCCGCGCCATCTCCACATAGCGTCCGATATGCGCGAGATCGGGGCCGTAGCCGCCGGGGATTCCCTGCGGCCAGGCGCCCTCCTTCACCTCTGCGATCGCCGAGACGTAAAGGCCCGGAATCGTGCCGGACGCGGTCTCATGCGCGTGTGCCAGATCGCCGTCGACAATCTCCTCCACGGTGATGAAGGCCGCCTTGGCGGCATGCGCCATCATCATGCATTCCCGCCGCACCCCGATGAACACATTGCCCAGCCGGTCCGCCTTGGGGGCATGGAACATCGTGACGTCAGGGATCAGGGCCGGGATCGCCACAATCGGGTCCGTTCCGTCCGCGAACGGATTGTCGATGACCTTCCAGTCCGGCCGCCGCGCCAGGATGTCGGAGCCGATCAGCCCGCGCATCACGCTGAACGGCGCGCCGCGCTCCGCCGCCTGCAGGCCGCCGTGAATGGCGGGACAGGTGGCATCCAGCATCCGGATCGTGCCGGCCTTGATCGCGGCGGTGAAGCGGGGCGCAAGTCCGAACTCGCCCAAGGTTACGGCGGCGGTCTCGACCGTCGCCACGCATCCGGCGCCGATCAGCACATCGGCCTGATATCCGACCGCCGGGACCCCGACCAGATGCAGGTCCTTGGCCCCGCGCCGGATCAGCGCCCGCACCAGCGCATTGGCGCAGAACGAATAATCCGGCGGCAGCGCAACCTTCGCCCCGTCCGGAATGCGCGCGGCCAACGCATCGGCCGACCCAAGAACCTCGGTCATGATCGTTCCCTCCAGAATTTTTCCGGATTGTGGAACGGCGGACGCTTGGGAACAAGGATGGAACTGAAGATAAACGCGAATGGCCTGCCCAACGACCGGCTACCGGATTCTGACGCTCACCCGGCCAACCCAAGGGCGACTGCCAAGCATGCGACAGAAGACAGACCGAGAGCGGTGAAGGTGAACGCCATCCCGACCACCCGTCCCCCGGAGGGTTCCGGGTCCCGGCTGATGCTGACAGCGTGCGCAATTCGTCCGAATACCAGACACGCACCGACGCCGTGCAGAATCCACGCGGAGACACCCTGCAGTTCAGCCAGCAGCATCAGCAGCAGCACAATCGGGACGTATTCGGCGAAGTTTGCCTGAGCCCGCATCCGGCGCTGAAGGCCCAGGTCGCCACCGTCACC
>CALAHL010000397.1 GCA_937891725.1 uncultured Rhodospirillaceae bacterium
TGCATGTCGCTGTCGCGTGGACAGGCGAGCCCGCAGCGCGCCAAGGACAACTGAACGAGCGCTGAGCAGTCCAACCCCTCGGTCGACCGACCGCCCCACGCATAGGGCGCCCCCATGAACCGTCGCGCCGTCGCGATCGGGTCTCGGGCATGACCGCCAAGCTTGGTGAGATGCGCCGCCCAGATCCAACCGCCGACTTCTCCCTCAACAGTCGCGGCCAACCGCATCCAATCTCCCTCGCGTCCCACTACGGTGACCTGGGAGGTCAGGTGCAGAATGTCGCGCGGGATGGTCTTCAGATCCGGCTCGGGGAACAGATAGCTGCGAAGTGCCCTGACCATATGGGTGGCGGGGCGATCGGCCCGGCCCAAGGCCGCAGCACGTGCATACCCGACATAGCCGTCGGTCGTGTTCTTGATCCAGGCCCATCCACGGACGTGCTCGAACACGGTCACCTCTTCGCCGAACAGCAGCTCCGAGCCCTGACGCGCCTTCGGATCCGGCGCCTCCCGCAGCGAGAGACGCCCGACACTCACCTTCTGGGGCACGCCATCCACGAACCGTTCCGCCGTCACCTGCCCCTGAAGCGCCTGATCCGCCAGATCAGGCCGATAGGCATTGAGCCTCGGGTCGAGCACAGGCGAGGGAACGTCGTTCACGTATTCAGCTCCCGGATCGCGCTGTCGAGACCGTTCAGGGTCAACGGATACATCCGATCCTCCATCAACTCCCGCATCATCTCGACCGATTGAGTGTATTTCCAGAACCGGTCCTGCACGGGATTAAGCCAGATCGAACGACGGAAATGTCCGGTGATCCGCTGCATCCAAAGCCCACCCGGCTCGTCATTCATATGCTCGACCGATCCACCCGCCATCGCGATCTCATACGGGCTCATCGCCGCGTCTCCGACGAAGATCGCCTTATATTCGGGACCATAGGTCCGCAGCACCTCGGCAGTGTCGATCCGCTCCACGTGGCGGCGCCGGTTGTCTTTCCAGAGCCGTTCATAGGGGCAGTTGTGAAAGTAGAAGTATTCCAGATGCTTGAACTCGCTTCGTGCGGCCGAAAAAAGCTCCTCACACAGCCGGATATAGGGATCCATCGAACCGCCGACATCGAGGAACAACACGACATTGACGACATTCTGACGCTCCGGCCGCATCTGCAGGTCAAGCCAGCCGCCGTTCTTGGCGGTCTGTCGGATGGTGCCGTCGAGGTCCAGCTGATCCGGCCGGCCCTGGCGCGCGAACCGCCGCAGTTTGCGCAACGCCATTTTGATATTGCGTGTGCCCAACTCGATCGTGTCGTCCAGGTTCTTGAACTCGCGCTTGTCCCAGACCTTCACCGCCTTGAAATTGCGGTTGCCGTCCTGCCCGATCCGAACGCCTTCGGGGTTGTAACCGTTGGCACCGAACGGAGAGGTTCCCGCCGTCCCGATCCATTTGGAGCCGCCCTGGTGCCGGCCCTTTTGCTCGTCCAGACGGTCCTTCAACGTATCCATCAGCTTGTCCAGCCCGCCCATGGCTTCGATCTTCGCCATATCCTCAGGCGACAGGTTCAACTCCGCCAGCTTTTTCAGCCATTCCTCGGGGATCTCCTTGCCGAAAAGCTCATCAAGCGCTTCAAGGCCCTGAAACACATGCCCAAACACGCGGTCAAACCGATCCAGATGCCGTTCGTCCTTCACCAGCGCCGTTCGGGAGAGATAGTAAAAGTTGTCGACGGATCCACTGGCCACACCGGCCTTCACGGCCTCAAGCAGGGTCAGATACTCGGTCAGGGAGACCGGAATCTGCGCGTCACGCAAACCCATGAAAAAATTGGTGAACATGAAACCCTAATCGATCCCCGGGGTTGATCTTCCGGTCACGGCTTGCCACGTGCCAGAGTAAGCAAGGCTATAGTTTAGCCGAGTTGGCAATTGAACAATAGGAGCGGCTGAATGCCCCTCGATACCGTACTGATGCTCGTCACCTCCTACGACAAACTTGGCGAAACGGGCAGGAAGACCGGACTCCACCTGCAAGAATTCACCGAGCCTTACTACGCCCTCACCGATGCCGGATGGAGGGTTCACATCGTCTCGCCGAAGGGCGGGAACGTTCCGATCGATCCGGGAAGCGAACCCGAGGACATCGAGACCGCGCCTGAGAGCGTCCAGAGTTATCTCAAGGACGATCATGCCAAGGCTGCGCTCCGTCAAAGCACCCCGGTCGATCAGATACAGGCTGAGAACTTCGCGGGTCTCTTTATTCCAGGCGGCCACGGGACCATGTGGGATTTCCCTGACAATCCAGCGATCAGCGGATTGGTGACGGACATGAACCGTCTGGATCGTCCGATTGCCTCCGTGTGTCACGGGCCCG
>CALAHL010000398.1 GCA_937891725.1 uncultured Rhodospirillaceae bacterium
CCTGCACGGTGGGGTGCGGCGTATTCATCGGATTCAACAGCGTGCTCTTCAACTGTGCTGTGGGCGAAGGCTGTGTCGTTCGCCACAACGCTGTGGTCGATGGCCGCGATCTCCCGCCCGGCTTCTACGTCCCCTCCACCCAGCGCATCGGCCCTACAACCGACCTCGCGACGATTCCGAAGGTCACGGCCGATGCCTCGGAGTTCTCCGAAGACGTCGTGCGCACCAACAACTCCCTGGTCCAGGGATACAAACGCCTTGAGGGGGAGTTCTGAACATGCGCGTTGACCTCCCATGCCCGATCGCCAATCCCGCGCAGGGACCTTCCAAACCATCCGGGCGCTATTCGCGCACCGCCGCTTTCCGCGACTGCCGAAGGGGCCGGGGCGGTTGTCTTTCTATCTTTAGGTCGTTCTTATGATCCAGATCACGCTGCCTGACGGCGCCCAAACCCATGACGCACCTGTTCGTGGTGCCGAGATCGCCGCCCGGTTAGGCGACGCTGCCGCCGACAACGCGCTGGCCATCCGGACCGATGGCGTCTTGCGAGACCTTAATGATCTCATCGAGCACGATGCGCGCGTTGAGGTCATCACCCGCGATTACCCAGAGGCACTTGAGTTGCTGCGGCATGACGCGGCGCATGTCATGGCCCAGGCTGTTAAGGAGCTCTATCCCGAGGCCCAGGTCACCATCGGCCCTACGATTGAGAACGGGTTCTACTACGACTTCGCGCGGAAAAACTCGTTCACGCCCGAAGACCTCGAGCTTATCGAGGCGCGCATGCGGGAGATCGTCGCGCGCGACGAGCCGATCGAGCGTGAGTTGTGGGCGCGCGACGACGCGATCCGCTACTTCGAAGCCAAGGGCGAGCGCTATAAGGCCGAGATTATTGCCGGCATTCCGGCAACGGAGACGTTGAGCGTCTATCGCCAGGGAGAGTTCCGCGACCTCTGCCGCGGTCCACACCTGACTTCGACAGGCAAGCTCGGCACCGCCTTCAAGCTGCTGAAGGTCGCCGGCGCCTATTGGCGCGGGGATCACCGCAATCCGATGCTGCAGCGAATCTATGGTACCGCGTGGCGCGACCAGGCCGAGCTCGACGCGCATCTTCACCAGCTTGAAGAGGCCGAGAAGCGCGATCACCGGAAGCTCGGCCGCGACATGGACCTGTTTCACTTTCAGGAGGAAGCGCCAGGCGCCGTCTTCTGGCACCCCAAGGGCTGGACGCTGTTCCAGACCCTGATCGACTACATGCGTCAGCGTCAGGCGCGGGCCGGTTATGTTGAAATCAATACGCCGGACATCATGGATCGGAGCCTCTGGGAGCAGTCGGGCCATTGGGAAAAGTTCGGCGAGAACATGTTCACCACCGAAGCGAAGGAGGAACGTGTCTTCGCCTTGAAGCCGATGAACTGCCCCGGCGGAGTCCAAGTCTACAAGCAGGGGATCAAGAGCTACCGCGATCTACCCCTGCGCATCGCCGAATTCGGCAAGGTTCACCGGTTCGAACCGTCAGGTGCTCTGCACGGTCTCATGCGCGTACGCGCCTTCACCCAGGACGACGCGCATATATTCTGCACGGAAGAGCAGATCACTCAGGAATGCCAGATCGTCTGCCAGCTCATCCTGAACATCTATCGCGACTTCGGCTTCGAGGATGTGCGGATCAAGTTCTCCGACCGTCCGGCGAAGCGGATCGGATCGGA
>CALAHL010000399.1 GCA_937891725.1 uncultured Rhodospirillaceae bacterium
CGACCGCCAGCCACCTTCCTGATTTGAGCCGATGTGCATCCACGTGGTGCATCCCTTTGCCGTTCCAACCGTGTCCCGCGGGTCCCAGGATTGGGCTGGCCGCGCTCTCCTCCTCCGCATAATCGTCGGGAGTGAGGCGGGTGATGGTAAAGCAACGAACGGCCCCGCCGTAGCGGCTCCCGCAGTCCTGAGCGAACCGTACCGGCTGGTCGTCCAAAATCACGACCCGACCTGCCGGCCGCGCCCGGGTCCTGTCGCCCCTGACCAGCGGGCTGAGGGCGTGCTCGCGCCAAGGCCCGGTCAGGCGGTCTGCGAAGAACAAGGACAGCGCGTCATGCGTCGCAGGTGCCGGGCAGGCGAACATCCACCACCTCCCGTCATGCCGGAACGGCGTCGGATCTGCCAGCGCCCCGTGCACCAGATCGGAGACGGGCACCCAACATGTCGGGAACGGATCGGCGCGGTAAAGCCGGACGGCGCCCGCTCCCAGGGTTTCCGGCACCATGAAGACGGACCCTTTGTGGGCGAAGACACAGGGGTATGATAGATGGAACGGCTCGCGCAAGACGATCCTTTGGTAGGTCCAACGACCGTGACCGGTGCCGCTCGCCCAGCCGATTTCGCCCAGCCCTCGACCGCAGTGCATCACCTCGAAAAACACGTGCCAGAGTCCGTTTCGCCGGATCATGAAAGGATCAGCGACAAAGGCGGCCGGGACGTCGTCAACCTGCTCTCGGGTTATCACCGGGGCGTTTCGGTCTCCCTTAGGTCTCAATGCCAACGGGCTGGAGCCGTCGTAGAGACCGATGGACCATGGGTCTGGCGGAAGGGGCAGCGCATCGCGGACCGTTGCAACCGGATATGAATCCGTCATGGCAGACGCCCGATTTCGCGGATGCCTGTGCACCATTTCATCTTGTAGGCTTCCCGCCCTCGCAGAAAATCGAACTCCGCCAAACCACGGTCGCATGCTTCGCGCAGGGCAGCGTGAACCATCAGTGTGCCGGGCGAGAAGCCTGCGTAATCGGCATGAAAGCCTGCATTCCAGTAGCCCAGACTGTCGGAGCCCACCATGCAGATGTTGAGGCCGACGAGATTGTCGCGTGACCACAACCCGAATACCAGCGCGGCCCGGTCCTGGAACGCCGCCGGTAACGCCCGCTCGACAAAGGCGGCCGCGACAGGGTTGCGTGCGAAAAGGCTACCGTCTCCGAACCGCTGCCGCTGCAACATAAGAAACAGCGCCGGCAGTTCGAGACCGCCATGGCGCGCCGGATCAAGCCGTTCAACCCGCAACCCGTGGGCCGCCGCCCGCCGCTCCACCCGTCCCAGGTCCGAGCGGAAGGAGCCGGCCCGCGAGGTCAGCCAGGTTTCGTATCCAGTGGCGATATCGGCAAAGGGACACGGAATTTTTGGGTCGATCGGCACGATTGTCGGTCTTGCCGACAGGGCGCAGGCGGCATCGGAGCGGACACATCTCAAGTCCAAAGCCGGAAACCGGGCACGTGCGGCGGCCATTAGCCGTCGGGCTGCCGCCAAGTCATTCAGGGCGACAACGGCGTCGTTGAAATCGCTGAGATCGGAGGCAAAGCGTGTCACCCCCTTTTCTCTATCCCAAACAAGAGCCCGCACCCCGACCAGCACGCCGTCGCGGTACGTCACGAGCACCCGGGGTTCCACGTCTGGCTGAACGTCCAGTGCCGCCAGATACCAGGATGGACCGCCGAAGGCGCGGTTGCAGCTTGACCGTTCCAACAGGTCGCTCCAAGCGGGCGCGATCGACAGCACGTCTGCACGGTCGGTCAGCACTGTGCAGGGCAGACCGCCGGTCAGGACTTCCAGGTCCTCTTCGATCAGCTTCCGGTCCGAATGGATTAAGGTCGCAATTCCGGCCACGGTCGGCGCAGCACACGTCTGCTCGTTCCAGGTGACGGACCGCGCCGAAGTCAGCCCTTCAAT
>CALAHL010000400.1 GCA_937891725.1 uncultured Rhodospirillaceae bacterium
CCTGCTGCTCTCCGCCCACTACCGCGCACCGCTGGATTTCAGCCAGGCCGGCCTGCGGGAGTCGAAGGCGCAGCTGGATCGGCTTTATGAAGCGCTCGATCTGACTAAGGACGTCCCGACTGTTTATGAGAAATCTTCGTTGCCGAACCTAGAAGATGCGATGGTGAGTGTAGACACCCCTTCGTCTGACTACGTTGCAGAGGCTCTTTGCGATGATTTGAATACACCCCTTGCGATCTCGCGCCTGCACTATCTTGTTTCCAGACTCAACACCGCGCAGGCCGAGGACAAGCCCCGAATAAAAGCCTCTTTGCTGCAGGGCGCGGAGCTGCTTGGTCTGCTCAGGAGCACGCCGGATCAATGGTTCCGAGGCGAGACGGAAGGGATCAGTCCGATTGAGATCGAACGCCTGCTAGGCGATCGCGCCAAGGCCCGTGAGGCCAAAAACTTCGCCGAGGCCGACCGGATTCGGGATGTACTCAAGCACGAAGGCATCGAGATCAAAGACAGTCCCGAAGGACCAACCTGGAAGCGCACGTAACCCACGGGCGGGGACCCTAAGGCCACCGGCCGCCCGCCTGTTCGAAATCATTCAGGTCCTGCGTCAATCGACAGGGCCGATCACCGCGCGCCAGATCGCCGAGGTCCTGGAAGTGACTATACGCACGGTCTACCGGGACATGGCGGCCCTGCAGGCGATGCGGCTTCCGATCCATGGCGAGGCCGGGGTCGGCTATGTCCTGCGGTCCGGGTTCGACCTGCCGCCGCTGATGTTTTCGCCCGACGAGCTGGAGGCAATCCTGGTCGGTCTGGCCCTGCTCGGCCGCACGGGCGATCCGGTGCTGGAGCGCGCCGCCCGGAACGCATCGGCGAAGATCACCGAGGTCCTGCCCGAAGGCACCCGCCCGCCGACCGCCCTCCACGTCTCCCGATGGAACCGGATCCCACAGACCCTGGTCTCGCCGGGGGCGATGCGGCGCTTCATCCGGGATGAGGCGGAGCTGCGGGTCAGCTATCTCGACCTGCAGGATCAGCGGACCGAGCGCCGGATCAAGCCGCTGGCGGTGATCTATTACATCGACGCCGTGGTGCTCGCGGCGTGGTGCGGGCTGCGGCAGGACTTCCGGCATTTCCGTATCGACCGCATCCTGGACTGCGCGCCGACGGGCGAGACCTTCGTCGGGCAAGGTGCCGCGATGCTGGCACGGTGGGAGCGCGAGAACCGGCCACCGGAATGACGCCGCAGCGACGCTCCTGCTTGCCCCGGTTACCGGCCCCTGCTAGGCATCGCCACCGCAGACGACATGCAGGAGAGCGGACATGACAACGGCCGAGGCGGTCGATCCGAACCGCGTTCATATCTTCGACACCACCCTGCGCGATGGACAGCAGACCCGGGGCGTGGATTTCACGGTGGCGGACAAGATCGCGATCGCGCACGCGCTCGACAGGCTCGGGGTGGATTACATCGAGGGCGGCTGGCCCGGTGCCAACCCGACCGACGACCGGTTCTTCGGCGAGCCGCCGGCGCTGGACCGCGCCAGGATCGTCGCCTTCGGCATGACCCGGCGGCCGGGGCGCAGCGTCGAGAACGATCCGGGGCTGGCCGGGATCTTCGCGGCCAAGGTTCCGGCGGTCTGTCTGGTCGGCAAGACCTGGGACTTCCACGTGGACGTGGCGCTGGAGATCGAGCGGGACGAGAACGTCGCGATGATCTCCGACAGCATGGCCCGCGCGGTCCAACTCGGCCGCGAGGCGATGTTCGATTGCGAGCATTTCTTCGACGGCTACAAGGCCAACCCGGACTACGCGCTGTCCTGCGCGGTCGCGGCCTACAAGGCGGGCGCGCGCTGGGTCGTCCTGTGCGACACCAACGGCGGCACCCTGCCCCATGAGATCGAACGGATCGTCACCGAGGTCTCGGCCCATGTGCCGGGCACCCATCTCGGCATCCACACCCATGAGGACACCGGCAACTCGGTGGCCAATTCGCTGGCCGCGATCCGGGCGGGCGCGCGGCAGGTCCAGGGCACGATCAACGGGCTGGGCGAACGCTGCGGCAACGCCAACCTGATGTCGGTGATCCCGAACCTGGTGCTCAAGATGGGCCCGGAGATGGGGCTGACCTGCGGCGTCACGCGGGAGAAGCTGAAACATCTGACCTGGGTCTCGCGGCTGCTGGACGACCGGCTGAACCGGTCGCCGAACCCGCATCTCGGCTATGTCGGATCGGCCGCCTTCGCGCATAAGGGCGGGCTGCACGTCTCGGCGGTGCAGAAGGACCCCAAGACCTACGAACATATCGACCCGGTCCTGGTCGGCAACGAGCGTCAGATCCTGGTCTCGGACCAGGCCGGGCGCTCGAACATCCTGGCGCGGTTCGCCGAAATCGGGGTCGAGATCGACCCCAAGAACCCGAAGGTCCAGCGTCTGGTCGAAGTGGTGAAAGAGCGGGAATTCCAGGGCTATTCCTATGACAGCGCGGAAGCCAGCTTCGAGCTTCTGGCACGGCGTCTGGTCGAGGAGGTGCCGGACTTCTTCGTGATCGATCGCTGGCGGGTGATGGACGAGCGCCGCTTCAACGCGCGCGGCGATCTGGTGATCGAATCCGAGGCCACCGCGACCCTGTTGGTTGGCGAGGAACGCCGGCACGAGGTCGCGGTCGGCAACGGGCCGGTCAACGCGCTCGACACCGCCATCCGCAAGGCGCTGACCCCCAGCTATCCGGGGATCGCGGGCATGCGGCTGGTGGACTACAAGGTGCGGATCCTGCCGCCCTCGGCCGATGGCGACGGCACCGACGCCGTCACCCGCGTGATGATCGAGAGCGCGGACGAGCACGGCAAGACCTGGCGGACCGTGGGCGTCAGCCCCAACATCATCGACGCCTCGATCGCAGCACTCGCCGACGCGCTGACCTGGCGTCTGTTGAAGCTGCGCTGAGCCGAGGAAACCCAGATGTCCGGAACCGACAGCTCCCGCGCGGACGGCCCGCTGCCGCCCGCTCCCGCCGTGGTGCTGGTGAACCCGCAACTGGGGGAGAATATCGGCGGCTGCGCCCGGGCCATGCTGAATTGCGGGCTGACCGATCTGCGGCTGGTTAAACCGCGCGATGGCTGGCCCAACCCGGTGGCGAAGGCGATGGCGGTGGGCGCCGTCAGCGTGCTGGATACCGCCAAGGTGTTCGAGACCACAGCCGAGGCCTGTGCCGATCTGAGCTTTGTGTTCGCCACCACCGCCCGGTCGCGCGACATGATGAAGCCGGTGTTCACACCGCGCGCGGCGGTCCCCGAGATGCGCACCCGGATCGATTCGGGACAGGCGGTCGGACTGATGTTCGGCCCGGAGC
>CALAHL010000401.1 GCA_937891725.1 uncultured Rhodospirillaceae bacterium
TCCTAACCACTGCGTCAAGCCTGGAAATTCGGCTTTCATCCGACTCCCAGTATATACCGAATTCACCCCTCAGGTTGTTGAGAAGATGCTCATCTGCGGGCCTTGCAGGGACATGCGAATTCGCGTAATCGAATGGATGCGCTGACATATCGGCGTCAATGATAAAAACAAAGGCCTGCTTCTCCCTCGATCGCGATCAACGCGGCAGGGCATAAGGAGGTGGGCCAACAGGGAAGACGGGCTCGGAGGGAGCGCACATGTCCAATTCGGATCGTGTGATCGTGCGACGTGATCGGCAGTGCCTGTCCAGGCAGCTGCGACTCGACCGCCCGTCGACTCTGGTTTGCAACCAGGTGCGACGGGGAGATCCAGGCCGTGAGCTATCCTGATCCGGCTGTCTACGACACGCTGCCGAAGGTCCTCAGATACAACGCCGAACACCACGGCGCGGACGTGGCCATGCGCGAGAAGGATCTCGGCATCTGGCACGAGACCACCTGGGCGCAGCTGTACGAGCGGGTCGGCAAAATCGCGGTGCGGTTCCGGCAGCTCGGCATCGGCAAGGGCGATGTGGTGGCGCTGATCGGCGACAACGACGCCACCTGGATCGCCATGGAACTGGCGGCGCACGCCGCAGGTGCGATGACGCTCGGAATCTATCGCGACGCGCTGGAGGAGGAGGTCGGCTATCTGGTCGACTACGCCGATGTGAAGCTGGCCTATGCCGAAGACCAGGAGCAGGTTGATAAATTCGTCGCCCTCGGCGCGAAGGCGGCCACCGTCAAGCATATCGTTTATTCCGACTCGCGTGGCATGCGGAAGCATGTCGACCCTCGCCTGCACCATCTCGAAACCTGGTATGCGGAGCCGAATGCCGGTCCGACCTTCAATGAGATGGTTCAGAACACATCGGGCGACGAGGTGGCCATTCTGTGCACCACCTCCGGCACGACCTCGAATCCCAAGCTGGCGATGCTGACGCACGGGGCCTTCATACGCCATGCGCAGGTTTATCTGAAAGCCGATCCGAAGGATTCCAGCGACGAGTACGTCTCGGTTCTGCCGCTGCCCTGGATCATGGAGCAGGTCTACTGTTTCGGGTTCGGACTGGTCGCCCGGATGAAGATCAATTTCCCCGAGAGCGAGGAGACCATGTTCCAGGATCTTCGGGAGATCGGCCCGACCTTCCTGCTGCTGGCGCCGCGGCTCTGGGAGCAGATCGCGGCCGACATGCGCGCCCGGATCATGGACGCCTCCTCGATCAATCAGTGGATCTTCGAGAAGGGTCTCAAGCTTGGACAGGCGGCGGTCGAGCAGGGCCGACGGTCGGCCCTGGCGGATCTGATGCTGTTCGGCGCCTTGCGGGACCGCCTCGGATTCAGCCGGGTGCGTTCGGCGGCGACCGGTGGCTCCGCGATGGGACCGGAGACCTTTAAGCTGTATCTGGCCATGGGCGTGCCGCTGCGGCAGCTCTACGGCCAGACCGAGACCCTCGGCGCTTATACGCTTCAGATTGGCGACGAGCTGGACGTGGATACCGTCGGCCCGCCCTTCGAGGGCTGCGAGGTGAAGATCGAAAACGCCGACCATAACGGCGTCGGGGAGATCTTCACCCGGCATGCCAACATGTTCAGCGGCTACTACAAGAACGACGAGGCCACCAAGGCCGAGATGCAGGACGGCTGGATGCATACCGGCGATGCGGGCTTCTTCGACGCCAAAGGGCGGCTGACCGTGATCGACCGGATGAAGGACATCGCCGAGACCGCCAAGGGCGACAAGTTCTCGCCGCAGTACATCGAGAACAAGCTGAAATTCTCGCCCTATGTGGGTGAGGCGGTGGTCCTCGGCTCCGGCCGGGATTACCTGACGGCGATCATCTGCGTGCGGTTCTCGATCGTCTCGAAATGGGCGGAGAAGAACCGTATTGCGTTCACCTCCTATACCGGGCTGTCGAACCAGCCCGAGGTCTACGATCTGATCCGGGGCGAGGTCGAGCACGTCAACCGCACCCTGCCGGATTCCCAGAGGATCCAACGGTTCCTGCTGCTCTACAAGGAACTGGATGCCGATGACGGGGAACTGACGCGGACCCGGAAGGTGCGTCGTGGCGTGGTCTCGGACCGGTACGGCCAGATCATCGACTCGCTCTACAGCGACCGGTCGGTCGCCGAACTCGACACCGAGGTGACCTTCGAGGACGGCCGTAAGGGGCGGGTACAGGCCGCCATGACGATCATGGATGTCGACGTCGGCGGAGACCAGGTTCAACTCAAGAAGGCGAGTTAGCGGTGGCGGAAGCGGAAATGGCAGAACCGACGGGCGTCGAGGCGTCGGACCGGACCTTCGGTGAAGTCGTCCTGAAAATGGACAGCATCGAAGTCGGTTTCGGCGGCGTGACGGCGATCGACAACGTCTCGTTCGATGTGCGGCGGGGCGAGATCCTCGCCATCATCGGGCCGAACGGTGCCGGTAAATCCTCGATGCTCAATTGCATTAATGGCTTCTACAAGCCGCGCTCGGGGTCGATCACCTTCAAGGGTAAGACCATGAAGGCGATGGATCCGCACTACGCGGCGTCCAACGGGATTGCCCGGACCTTTCAGAACATCGCGCTGTTCCGAGGCATGTCGACGCTCGACAACCTGATGACCGGCCGCGTGCTCAAGATGAAGAAGAATTTCCTGTGGCAGTGCCTCTATTGGGGGCCGGCCCAGAAGGAAGAGCTCGAGAACCGCGCCTATGTGGAGAAGGTGATCGACTTCCTCGATATCCAGGCAATCCGGCGCACGCCGGTCGGCCGCCTGCCCTACGGTTTGCAGAAGCGGGTCGAGCTGGGCCGCGCGCTGGCCATGGAGCCGGACATTCTGCTGCTGGATGAGCCGATGGCGGGCATGAATGTCGAGGAAAAGCAGGACATGTCCCGCTTCATCCTGGATCTGAACGAGGAATTCGGGACCACCATCGTGCTGATCGAGCACGATATGGGCGTGGTCATGGACATCTCGGACCGGGTGGTGGTGCTGGATTACGGCCGGAAGATCGCCGACGGCACTCCGGCGGAGGTGCGGGCAAATAAGAACGTGATCGACGCCTATCTCGGCGTTCCCCACGAAGACTAGACCGGAGCGCGAGAGCCGATATGACCCTGCCTTTCGAAGTTTGGTTCTTTTTCGAAGTCGTGCTGAACGGGCTGTTCACCGGGACGATGTATTCGTTGGTGGCGCTTGGTTTCGTGCTGATCTTCAAGGCCTCCGGCGTGTTCAACTTTGCCCAGGGCATCATGGTGCTTTTTGCAGCCCTGAATTTCGTGGGCTTTATCGAGATGGGTCTGCACCCGTTGCTGGCGGGGGCGATCACGGTCGCGATCATGATCGCGCTGGCCTATGCGGTCGAGGGCTTGGTCCTTCGTCATCTGGTCAATCAGGCGCCGATCATTCTGTTCATGTCCACGATTGGAATCGCGTTCTTCCTGGAAGGATTCGGCGAGTTCATCTGGGGCGGCGACGTGCACGCGCTGGATGTGGGCATCCCGAACGGGGCTTGGTTCGTCGGCGATATGATGATCCAGCAATTCGATGTCAGTCAGGCGATCATCGCGGCGGTGCTGGTGGCGGCTCTGGCGGCGTTCTTCACCTATACGAGGATCGGTCGGGCCTTGCGGGCGGTTGCGGACGATCACCAGGCGGCGCTGTCTGTGGGGATTCCGCTGAACCAGATCTGGGTGATCGTGTGGGCGGTGGCCGGCATCGTGGCGCTGGTGGCAGGCATCATCTGGGGCGCGCGGCTTGGCGTTCAGTTCTCGCTGTCGATCATCGCCTTGAAAGCCCTGCCGGTTCTGATCCTGGGCGGCTTCACCTCGGTTCCGGGTGCGATCATCGGTGGCCTGATCATCGGGACCGGCGAAAAGCTGGCCGAGATCTACGGAGCACCGGCCTTTGAGGAACTGGTCAAGGCGACGACCGGCGTCGATTCGATTTCCTTCGGCGGGGTCGAGGAATGGTTCGCCTATGTGCTGGCGATGATCTTCCTGTTCTTCCGACCGCAAGGCCTGTTCGGCGACCGCATCATCGAGAGAGTGTGAGCAGATGTTCTACCGCGAAGCCGGTATCTTCAAGACGAGCTACGCCGCCGATCAGGCGCTGTTTCGGATTCCGATCGACAAGCTGTTCGTGATCGGTCTGATCGCGTTCGCCTTTATCGTGATCCCGATGATCGGCAACGAATATTGGCTGGGCTCGATCCTGATCCCGACCCTGATCCTGTCGATTGCAGCCCTCGGACTGAATATCTTGACGGGCTATTGCGGACAGTTGAGCCTTGGAACGGGTGCGTTCATGGCCGCCGGTGCCTTCATGGCCTACAAGTTCGCGACCAATCTGGAAGGCATGCCGATCATTCTGGTCATTCTGCTGGGCGGGTTGAGTGCCGCCGCGATCGGGGTGGCGTTCGGCTTGCCGAGCCTGCGGATCAAGGGGTTCTATCTGGCGGTGACCACGCTGGCCGCACAGTTCTTCCTGCTGTGGCTGTTCCAGAAAGTGCCGTGGTTCGTGAACTATTCGATGTCGGGCGTTCCGACCGCACCACCACGGGAAGCCTTCGGATTTCTGGTGACCGGAGCCGAGGCCTCGCCGACCGCCCGGTATATCTTCGTGCTTGGCTTCACCGTGGTGCTCGGCCTGCTGGCGTCCAATCTGGTGCGCGGCCGCATCGGGCGTATGTGGATGGCGATCCGCGACATGGATATCGCCGCCGAGCTGATCGGCATCAAGCCCTTGCAGACCAAACTCTCCGCGTTCGCGGTCAGCTCGTTCTATTGCGGCGTCGCGGGGGCGCTCTGGTCGTTCTGCTATATCAACACGGTCGAGGCATCGGCGTTCGATATCAACCGCTCCTTCACCGTCCTGTTCATGGTGATCATCGGCGGGTTGGGCAGCATCCTCGGTGCGTTCCTGGGCGCGTTCTTCATATTCCTGCTGCCGATCTTCCTGAACAGTGCGCCGGGTTGGTTCGGGCTGTCGATCGCGTCCGAGACCATCGCGCATGTCGAGTTCATGACCTTCGGGGCATTGATCGTTTTCTTCCTCATCGTCGAGCCGGCAGGGCTGGCGCGACTGTGGGGCATCACAAAGGAGAAGCTGAGGCTGTGGCCATTCCCCTACTGACCTCGGACGCATGCATATACCGACCGGCAGCGAGGGCCCGCAAAGCTCCGCTCCGGTACAAGGCAGCTCTCGCCCGTGTTACGCTCGGCGCACAGCTGTCGACTGAAAAAGAACAAGACAGCGTAGCAAGCAAGACAGGGAGGATACCCAATCATGCATTTCCGTAACCTTACGATGGGCATCGCCGGTGCCGCGATCGGTCTGGCCGGCATGGCCGCGACCGCAGCGGCCGAAGACGTCCAGTTCATCCCGAACCTAGTCTACAAGACCGGGCCGTACGCCCCCAGTGGAACGCCGACCGCACACGGTTTCGCCGACTATTTCAACATGATCAACATGCGTGACGGCGGCATCAACGGTGTGAAGTTCCTCGTTGAGGAATGTGAGACCAGCTACAAGACCGACCGTGGCGTCGAATGTTATGACCGGGTGAAGAACGAGAACGGCGGTGCCACCGTCGTGAACCCGTGGTCCACCGGCATCACCTATGCGCTGATCGAGAAGGCGGCTGCCGACAAGATCCCGCTGCTGTCGCTGGGTTACGGCCGGACCTCGGCCGCGGACGGTCGGGTTTTCCCGTATGTCTTCAATTTCCCGGCCACGTACTGGAGCCAGGCGACCTCGATCATCGAGTACATCGCCAGCGAAGTCGGCGGCAAGGATAAGCTGAAGGGCCTGAATTTCGGCTACGTCTATCTTGACCATCCTTATGGCAAGGAGCCGATCCCGACCCTGGACATCCTGGCTGAGAAGTACGGGTTCACCTATGACAAGCATCCGGTTCCGCCGGCATCCATGACCGAGCAGAAGTCCATCTGGCTTCAGATCCGTCGGACCAAGCCGGACTACGTGATCATGTGGGGCTGGGGTGCCATGAACTCGACCGCCATCTCCGAGGCGGCCAACATCCGCTATCCGATGGACAAGTTCATCGGCAACTGGTGGGCGGCGGCTGAGCCGGACGTGCTTCCGGCCGGTGACGGTGCCGTTGGCTACAAGGGTGCCACCTTCAACG
>CALAHL010000402.1 GCA_937891725.1 uncultured Rhodospirillaceae bacterium
TCCTAACCACTGCGTCAAGCCTGGAAATTCGGCTTTCATCCGACTCCCAGTATAAACTAGGCGGGGTCAAGAAAACCCTCATCACGGCTTCACATAGCCCTCCGCCCGATCCCAGGCTCGGGACGCCTCCGTCCGTTCCGACGAGGGGCCGTAGCCGCCACCGCCCGCCGTACACAGCCGGATCAGATCGCCTTTGGAAACCGCGAGATCCGACACTTTGGACGGCAGTTGCTCGGTCTCGCCGGTGGCGGCCCGGGTAATGCTGAGAGATCCCGGCTGACCAGGCTCCCCACCTTCAAGGCCATAGGGCCGGAACTTGAACCGCTCCAGGTTCGAGGCGAACACGCCTGCCGGCGCCTCCAGGCGGAACGCCCGCGTCAGGCCAAGCCCACCGCGGGTCCGGCCATCGCCACCGGAGCCCGAGATCAGACCGTATTCCTCGAACCGGATCGGCAGGTCGTTCTCCAGCATTTCGACAGGCGCATTCGAGATATTATGCAGCCCGCATGAGAACCCGCTGGCGCCGTCCTCGCTCGGATGCGCGCCCCAGCCGCCGCATTCCAGATCGAAATACACCCGCCGCGTGCCGTTTTCGAGAAAGCAGTTCAGCGCATACGCGTAGCTGACCCCGTAATAGGCCGCCGGAACCGAACCCGGCATGGCCTTGTGGAACGCCCCCATCACCGTCGTGACGACCCGATGGCCGGTCGCCATCCGGTTCGCCACCGGGGCGGGCGTCAGGCAGTTCACCACGGTCCCCTCGGGGGCGGTGACGGTGACCGGCCGATAACAACCGGCATTGGCCGGAATCTCCTGCCCCAACGCCATCATGACGCCGCACATCACCCCGGAATGGGACATGGCAAGCGTGCAGTTCACCGGTCCCCGCGCCTGCGGACTCGACCCGGCGAGATCGATTGTGATCGCCTCCCCGGCGACGGTCAGGGTGACCGCAACCTTCAGCGGGATGTCGCGGTCGATCCCGTCGTCGTCGACGAAATCCTCGAACTGATAGGTGCCGTCCGGGATCTTGGCGATCATCGCCCGCATCGCCGCTTCGGACTGGTCCTGAATTCGGGCCATCGCGGCCGACAGCAGTTCCGGGCCGTAGCGCCGTCCGACCCGCTGCAGATTGGCGCTTCCGGTATCCAAGGCCGCCAGCTGGGAGGCGAAATCGCCGCCGACATTGGCCGGCTCCCGGGTGTTCCGCAGGAACAGCTTGATCACCTGCTCGTTGCGCTTGCCGCCCTCGGCCAGCTTGAGCGGGGGAAACCGGAAACCTTCCTGATAGATCTCGGTGGCGCTCGGATCGTAAGAACCGGCCGCCCCGCCCCCCACATCCAAATGGTGGACCAGTATCCCGGCGATCGCGATCCGAACCCCGTTCAGGAACACCGGCTTGAAGGTCTGAATGTCCGAGAGGTGCTGCCCTCCGGCATAAGGGTCGTTGCAGATGATGATATCACCCTCATGCCAGTCCTCGATCGGGATGTGGTTGGCAAGAATCTCCCCGAGGCAGGCGGGCATCGAGTTCAGGTGCACCGGGATCGCGGTCGATTGGGCGACCGGTTTGCCGTCTGCATCGAACACGCAGGTGGAATAGTCGAGAATATCCCGCACCACCGACGACCGGCTGGTCCGCCAGATCGTCACGCCCATTTCCTCCGCTGCCGCCACCAGCGCATTGCGGATGATCTCCACCTGGATCGGATCAAGCGTTCTCATGCTGCGGCTCCTTCGGGAAGCTGATCGGCAATCAGCGCGCCAGTGGGGTGGACGGTGAGTGACCAGCCAAGCGGAATCAGAAGGGTGGAATGCGCCTCCTCGATGATCAGCGGACCTGAGACTGTTCTTCCGGGGATCAGGCTGTCACGGGTCAGGATCGCCACGTCGTGAAGGCGTCCGCCGATCCGGACCGGCCGGTTGGGTCTAGTCTCGGACGTGACAGAGGGTGTGAATGGACGCTTCGCCGGCTTTGACAGATGACCCGTCGCCGCCATCCGCACCGTCACCACATCCGGGGTCACATGGCGTTCGGCATGGGCGTACTGCCGCTCATGCGCATCGTGGAAGGCTGCGATGGTGATCGCCAGATCACCATCGTATGGCGCGCCGATCTCGTAGGCTTGGCCTGGATACCTCAGGTCGAGGGTGACCGGATAGGCCCGGTCCACTTCCGGAATACCGTCCCGCGACAGCAGCTCCTCGCCCTCGATTCGCATCTCGGAGATCAGCCCTTCGATCAGCGGACGGTTGGCGGCACTCGCCCGCATCAGGCGAGATCGGGCAATGTCGTGCACCACATCCCCAAACAACATCCCCCATGCACTCAACGTCCCTGGATCGCGCGGGAACACTACCCGGCGGGCACCGATTTCGGCAGCCGTGTCACATGCATGCAACCCTCCGGCTCCACCGAACGAGATCAGGGCAAAATCCTGCGGGTCCAAGCCCTTCTCGAACAGTGACAATCGGATGGCCGATGCCATGTGGGTGGTGGCGATGGCGACGATGCCGTCCGCGGCCGTCCCCTCATCCATTCCAAGCGGTGTGGCGACGCGTTCCAAAATGGCGGCACCGGCCCCTGCCCGATCCAGATCCATGGCACCGCCCAGAAAAAAGGTCGGGTCAATCCGTCCGAGCGCCGCATTGGCATCCGTCACCGTCGGCTCGACCCCACCGCGTCCATAACAGACCGGCCCCGGCCGGGCGCCGGCGCTTTCCGGGCCGACCAACAGCCGCCCGGTCTGGTCGGCCCGCGCGATCGACCCACCTCCGGCGCCGATTGTACGGATCTCGATCATCGGCAGTCGGACGGGCAAGCCGTCAACCTTGCCCTCCGTCACCAGCCGGATCGCACCTCCATCGACCACCGACACATCGTAAGAGGTGCCGCCCATATCGACCGCGACCAGGTTCGGCATATCGAGATCGGCGGACAAGACCTCCGCCGCCCGCGCGCCCCCCGCCGGTCCCGACAACAGCAGCCGCGCCGGTTGCTCTCCTGCGATCCGCGGTGTGGTAACCCCGCCATTGGACTGCACCAGATAGACCGGCGCCGTGATTCCCGCGTCCTCAAGCCGTCCATTCAGGCGATCGAGATAAGTCTTCACTACCGGCATCAACAAGGCGTTCAAGACCGTTGTCGAGGTCCGCTCAAACTCTCGGATCTCGGGGCTGACCGCATGGCTGCAGGACACGTAAATGTCCGGTGCGATCTCGGAAACGATCTCCGCCACCCGGAGCTCATGTGCCGGGTTCGCGTAGGAATGCAGCAGCGCGATCGCCACAGTTACTGCACCGGCCTCGAGAGCCGCCCGTACCGCGACCCGGACGCTCTCCTCGTCGAGTGCGGTCTCGACGGATCCATCGGCCCGAATCCGCTCGACAATGCCGAATCGACGGGACCGCGGCACCAGCAGGGGTCGCTCCTCGGCCCTGTTCGCATAGACCACCCGGCGGAAATGCCTCCCGATCTCCAGAACATCGGTAAACCCCTGGGTGGTCAGTACCGCACCCTTCGGCAGCTTGCGTTCCAGCACCGCATTGGTCGCGATCGTGGTCCCGTGCATGATCGCGCTGATGTCGGAGAGTCGAAAAACGAAGAGGTCCGCCGCCTGAACGATGCCCGCGATCAAGCCTTCCGACGGATCGTTGGGCGTGCTCGGAACCTTGTGCGCATGGGTCTCGCCGGACATTTGGTCCAGAATCTGGACATCGGTGAAGGTTCCACCAATATCAATCGCGACGCGTATCGAGGGCATAGGGAAGACCTTGAAGCAGTGTCGAAAATTGGAACCGAGCGGCACCAAACAGCATGACAAAGCGTTGACTCCGGTCCGTCAATGCCCTTCGATCTCAAATAAATGTTGCAGTGCGACATTGCATTGCAGTTGGAAACGGGTCACGACCTCCCAAGTATTTTCGGCTGGTCGGAAAATCCGGCGTCCGTCGTGTATATGCATTGCCCAGCCTTTTTGCCCTGTTCTGCCCTGCGAGCCCCATCGGGAGAGTCTCCATGCGTGTCTGGATTGTAGCTTTCACCACCCTGATTCTCTTGGCGGCATGCGACGAGTCTGGTGACGGGTCGGCAGGGGGCGGCAACAACCAGGCACCCCCGACCGTCACGGTGGCTACGCCGGTTAACAAGAAGATTGTCGAAGACGACGAGTTCGTTGGCCGGTTCGAAGCCGTCAACGAAGTCGATCTGCGGGCCCGGATCGGCGGATACCTCGACACCATCCATTTCGTCGACGGCACCAAGGTGGAAGAGGGCGATCTGCTGTTCACCATCGACCAACGTCCGTTTCTTACGTCCTTGCGTCAGGCAGAGTCTTCCGTGAAGGCCAACGAGGCGTCTTTCAATTTCGCTCAGCAACAGTTGGAGCGCGCGGAGCAGTTACTGAACCGAGGCAACATTTCGCGCAGCGTCGTGGACGAGCGCCGGGAGAGTTTTCTGTCGGCCCAAAGTGCGATCGAGGGGTCGCGGGCGGCCCTGGAGCGGGCTCGGTTGGATCTGGAATATACGGAAATCCGGGCGCCGATCTCCGGTCGGATCGGCCGTCGTTTGATCTCAGTAGGCAATCTGATCGAGGCGAATGCCAGCGTTCTTACAACCATCGTCTCGGTCAACCCGATCTACTTCTACTTCGACATCAACGAACGATATTTCCTGGCCTACAGCCGCGATGCACAAGCGCGGGGGGCCTCCCTTCAGGAAGGCGGCGGCGGGCTAAAGGTCAGGGTGACATTGGGAGGCCGCGAGAACGAGGAAGTCCGGACCGGTGTCCTCGATTTCTCCGAGAACCGAATCGACCAGAACACCGGAACCATGCGGGTGCGGGCGATCATCGACAATGCCGACGAATTTCTGCAGCCGGGTCTGTTCGGACGAATCAATGTGCCGGGATCCCTGCCCTATGACGGCATCCTCATTCCCGACGAGGCGATCGTCGCCGATCAGCAGCGTCGTCTGGTCTATGTGCTCGACGCGGAGAACAAGGCCCGCCAGGTCGATGTGCGGCCCGGACCCCGGATCGATGGCTACCGGGTTATCCGCGACGGATTGAAAGGCGACGAGCGGATTGTGATCAACGGCCTGATGCGGGTCCGCCCAGGCTCTCCCGTCACACCTGAGGTGGTCGAACTGCCGCCTGTGGCAGAATAAGGACGACCGTCATGGGTATGGGTCATTTTTTCGTCAACCGTCCGATCTTCGCGACGGTACTCTCGCTGATCACGGTGATTGTCGGACTGGTCGCCTATGGTCAGTTGCCGGTGTCGCAGTATCCTGAGATCGCACCGCCCTCGATCGTGGTGCGGGCCAATTACCCTGGCGCGGACGCCACCACGGTCGCAAACACAGTTGCCAATCCGCTGGAGCAGGAGGTCAACGGAGTCGAAGGCATGATCTACATGTCCTCTTATTCGACCTCCGACGGCGCGATGTCGCTGACCATCACCTTCGAGCTCGGCACCGACCTGGATGCCGCTCAGGTTCTGGTCCAGAACCGGGTTTCAATCGCCGAACCGCGGTTGCCGGAAGAGGTCCGCAGGCTGGGCGTGACCACCTCTAAGAGCTCGCCCGACCTGATGATGGTCGTGCACATGCTGTCCCCCGATGACACGTTCGACCAACTCTACGTCTCGAATTACGCCCGTGCCCGCGCGCGCGATTTGCTGGTCCGGCTTGAAGGCGTCGGCGAAGTGATCCTTTTCGGCGAGCGGCAGTTCGCAATCCGGGTCTGGCTCGACACCGACAAACTCGCCGCTTACGGAATCACGCCGAGCGATGTGGTCTCGTCTCTGCGCGAGCAGAACGTCCAGGTCTCGGGTGGTGCGCTCGGAACGCCGCCAAATGACGGCGACAATGCCTTCCAGTACATCGTCACCACCCAGGGCCGATTCAGCGACCCCAAGGAATTCGGCAGCGTCATCGTGCGCGCGACCGAGGACGGCAGGATCGTGCGCGTGCGGGATATCGCCCGGGTCGAGTTGGGTGCGAAGGATTACATCTCCAATTCCTACCTGAACAACAAGCCGGCGGTGGCGCTGGGTATCTTCCAACGACCTGGCACCAATGCGCTTGCCACCGCCGACGAGATCATAGCAACCATGGATGAGCTGGCGGCCGACTTCCCGCCGGGGCTGGCTTACCAGGTGGTCTACAATCCGACCGAGTTCATCAGCGCGTCGATCGACGCGGTCTACGAAACGATTTTCGAAGCGGTGATCCTGGTGGTCATCGTGATTCTGGTGTTCCTGCAGAGCTGGCGGACCGCCCTGATCCCGATCTTGGCCATACCGGTCTCGCTGATCGGCACCTTCGCGGTGATGCTGGCGCTGGGCTACTCGCTCAACATGCTGACCCTGTTCGGATTGGTGCTGGCGATCGGGATCGTGGTCGACGACGCGATCGTGGTGGTCGAGAACGTCGAGCGGAACATGGCAAACGGCATGTCACCGCGCGAGGCGGCCCATCGGACCATGACCGAGGTGGCAGGCGCCTTGATCGCGACCTCTCTGGTGCTGATAGCGGTGTTCGTGCCGACCGCCTTCGTGCCCGGTATCTCGGGACAGTTCTACACCCAGTTCGCGGTCACCATCTCGGTCTCGACCGCGATCTCTTCGATCAACTCGCTCAGCCTGTCGCCGGCGCTTGCTGCCGTTCTGCTGCGGCCGCACGACGCGCCGAAATCACAGAACGCGCTGGCGGCGTTAGGTCGGAAGCTGGCCGACGGCTTCAACCGCGGCTTCGATCGGATGGCCTCGGTCTATGCGTCCCTGGTCGGATTGATGGCACGCCGCAACACGGTCCTGATCGGGACGCTGGTGGTGTTTGGTGGCCTGATCTACGGCGCCTATTTCATGCTGACCACCGTGCCGCGCGGGTTCATTCCGACGCTCGACCAGGGCTACGCAATCGTGGTCGTGCAGCTTCCAAGCGGCGCTGCGCTGAACCGCACCGATGCGGTCATCAAGGAAGCCTCCGAGATCGTCCGCGCCAGCCCCGGCATCACCGACGCGGTGGCCTTTGCGGGCTTCTCCGGCGCCACCTTCACCAATGCATCGAACCAGGGTGTGATCTTCGCCCGGTTCGACAGTTTCGAGAACCGGCTCGCCCAGGGTCTCCCGGCGCAGGCGGTCATCGGGCAGTTGTTCGGGCGCCTGCAGTCGATCCGCGAGGCCTTTATCATCGCGGTTCCGCCGCCACCGGTTCGCGGCATCGGGCAGGGTGGCGGTTTCAAGATGCAGGTGCAGGATCGTGAAAGCACGGAGATCGGCGCGGTCCTCGATGCCGCCAATGCGGTCATCGGAGCCGCCAACCAGACCCCGGGCGTAGCCGGCCTTTACACTACGTTTGCGGCCTCCAGCCCACAGATTTACCTGGAGATCGACCGGGTAAGAGCCCAGATGCTAAACGTTCCGATTTCCAGCATCTTCAGCGCGCTCTCGACGAATCTGGGGGCGACTTATGTGAACGACTTCAATGCCTTCGGTCGAATCTATCAGGTTCGTGCCCAGGCCGATCAACAGTTCCGGCAAGACCCTGCGGATATTCTGCGTTTGAAGGTGCGGTCCACCACCGGAGCCCTGGTCCCGCTCGGAACCTTGGTCGAGATTCAGGATCGGGCCGGACCGGATTTGGTCCAGCGCTACAACATGCTGGTCTCGGTTCCTGTCCAGGGCGCCGCGGCACCAGGTGTGTCCACCGGTGAAGCGCTTGAGATCATGGAAGGCGTGGCCGACAGGGTTCTGCCCGAGGGGATGACCTTCGAATGGACCGAGCTTGCGTTCCAGGAAGCCAATACCGGCAACGCGGCGATCTATATCTTCGCCCTGGCCGTGGCGTTTGCCTTTCTGGTGCTGGCCGCCCAGTACGAGAGCTGGATCCTGCCGCTCGCCATTATCCTGATCGTGCCGAGCAGTTTGTTGGCCGCACTTCTGGGTGTGTCGTTCCGAGGAATGGACAACAACATCCTGACCCAGGTTGGCCTGATTGTCCTCGTCGGTCTGGCAGCCAAGAATGCGGTCCTGATCGTGGAGTTCGCAAAGCAGTTGGAGGAAAGTGGCAAATCGCTGACCGACGCCATCGTGATGTCGGCCCGACTGCGGCTGCGCCCGATCCTGATGACCGCTTTCGCGTTCATCTTGGGGGTCCTTCCGCTGGCGATCGCAACCGGGCCAGGCGCCGAAATGCGTCAGTCAATCGGCACGGCCGTGTTCTCCGGCATGTTGGGGGTCACATTCTTCGGGCTGATCTTCACCCCGGCGTTCTACATTCTCCTGCGGCGGATGGCCGGTGCCGGTAAGGACCAGAGCTCGGAGTCACAAAAGGCGGAATAACCAAAATCGTCCGTGGCGGGACGGGTCTATTTGGAAAACAGATAGACCCCGACCCCAACCATGACGCAGCTTGCCGACCGGTTGATCAGGATGTTGGTTCCAGACCCAAGCTGGGCCCCCGCCTTGTGCGCGAGGTAGGCGTAGAGAAGTTTCACGCCGCCAACCGCCACAACCGAAATGCCCATGACGATGCCGGCGTCCAGATAGCTGATGTTCGTCAGATCAATGAAAGCCGGCAAGAAACCGAGATAGAACAGCACCACCTTCTGATCGGCCAAAGTGATGAAAAGGCCTGTCATGAAACTCGAAATCAAGGAGGGTGACGCCGCGCCTTCTGCACCTTCAACGGACGCGCGCCCGCTTCTCCAAAGCTTGACGCCCATCCAGATCATATAGGCGCCGCCAGCGTACTTTATCAGAAACGCGGCCTCGCCCATCGCCTCGGTGAGCAGCGCCAATCCAAAGATCGCAAGACAGATGTACAGGATGTCGCCAAGTACGATCCCGCCGGTGGTCGCGACGCCATGAACAAAGCCTCCGGACGCAGAGCGGGTGGAAACCAAAAGCACGCTCACGCTCGGTATGATCGCCAGCACAAGCAGCGATCCCATAAGCGCCAAAGCATTCGCGAGCGTCATGCTGGAGTCCATGACGAGTCCTCCTAAGATGATTCAGGTCGTTCCCGGTTTTGGCAGCAGACTAACAACGCTCCCCGCTCGGTCAATTGCCCTCGACCGGCGGTATCCTGCAGCGCGACCCGAATCGCCCCGGTCAGTCGCGCGTGAACAGCACGTTGCCGGTATGGGCAACGCCCTCGGTCTTGGCTAACACCTCAGCTTCCATAGCCGCATCCTTTCGAAAACCGAGCCCCTCAAGTTCTCCGATCACCGCCGCGTGCGGCCTGAAATTCAGAGAAAGCTCGATCATCACGGACCTCAGCCGCAGATCGGCAAGAACCTTTCGGCCGCCTGCCACGATTGCGTGCTCCAGCCCGTCGACGTCGATCTTGATATGGGTGGGCATTGGAAGCTCATGGACAAGCACCAATTCGTCCAATGTGACGGTCTGAATCCCCTGGGGCCGAGCCGTACCCCCCGGCAAACCGATCGAGCCGGCAAGCGCGCCCTGGACCTGGTGTCCGCTACTGCCAAGGGCTTCCTGGGTGAGCAGGATCGTGCTGAAGCCGGAACGGTCCGAGATACCGACGCAATAGGCGAGGCACCGATCTTGTTTAACCCGATGTTGTCGTTCAACAGCCCGAAATTCCGGGCCTCGGGCTCGAAGGAGAACACACGACACCCCGCCCCAACCGAGGCGTAGAAGCTGAAAAGTCCGATATTCGCGCCGATGTCAACAACACGTCGTCCGGGGTCATCCGGTCGAGCCATTGGATCGTCTCAGGCTCCTTGGTGCCGACCGTCAGCACCCGATAGGCAGAAAGACTGTTCGGCGTCGCATAGATGATGGTGTTGCTGGAGCCGTTCACGCGAGGACCGTTTACCCGGATGACCGGACGCGCCTTGCCATAATTCGCCGCAAGGTCCAGAAGCCTTTTCCGCGGTTCGGGATTGGTTGATGGGGTCGGCGTGAATTCGCCCGATGTGTCCGACATGAAACGGTCTCCATTCACAAGTGCGCACCCGACCAATCGTCAGGCTGACGAAACCAGACCGCTTGGATAGCCCCATTCGGCGAGCGCGTCACCGGCGACCGACTCGAACGCAGCCAAGGCCGCCTCATCGAACTCGGTCCGCCAACCTTCAACCTCACCACGCCGATAGTGAGATTTCGGATCCACCTGTCCCTGACGCCGCCCTCCGGACAAGGCCTCGAAGCTGGCCGCTGAAACCGCCTGGGCGACAATCTCGGAATCGCTGGACACACCTAGAAATTCGAATATCCGCGTCGCTTCCGCCAGCGTGTCCCGGTGCAACGTCTCGTATTGCACGAGGATGGACGCGCCGGGATTGCAGTCGGCGAGACCTTTTCGGTTTCGCTCCACCCATTCCTTCGCATACCAGCCGACATACTCTTCCCAACTCATCTCGGCCGGAAGCTTCGCGCGAAACCTGGACCAGGCCGAGATCGCTCCATCTCGACCGTCCCGCATCACGTGGATGAACTTCGCTTTTGGAAAAAGTGCGTAAATTCGGCCCAGATGCATGATGTTTTCAGGCGTTTTCTCGCCAATCAATGCCGTCCTGGAAAGATCCCGATCACCGATATTTGCCCGCACCAGCTCCACATAGGCCACCCGCATCAGTCGGACCACGCCACCCCGCTGAAACCCACGGGATGCGGGTGCCCAGACCGCGGCGTCTTCTCCACGTCGCTCACTATGGTTTGCCACCACCCGGCCGAGCTGCCCCGAAAGCCCGCTCATGAATTGCGACTCGCCCAGACACACGACCTCGGGATGGGCGTCGATCAGCTGCTGGAGCCAGGTTGTGCCGGAGCGGGGCAGACCGCCGATGAAAAACACCGGCATTTCGGAAACCCCGTCAAACGACGTCACCATCTCCAGAAATTCGGGAATGCTGGTCATGAAGGCCTTTCGCACCGGTTTCTCAATTGCCAAAGCCCCCCAACAGACGGCTATGGAAGGCAGAACCTTATGGCGGAACGATGCGTCCGGCTCAAGCGGATGCCCTGCTAAAATCCACGGCGCCTCGATCGCTCCATCAGGTCCCCGCAACGTAGGCCGCAAGCTGGCGTACCTCCTCCTGGGTCTCATCGAGCCGGTGCTTAACGACGTCGCCGATCGAAATGACCCCAACCACAGCCCCCGCATCGACAACCGGGACATGACGAAACCGCCCGTTGCTCATCATTTCCATGATACTGGAAATAGTTTGGTCTCGGTTGCATGTCACCACGGTCTTGGTCATCAAAGCCGACACGTGCTCATCGAGACAAGCGGCACCCAGCCGCGCGATCGCGCGCACGATATCCCGCTCTGAGAGTATCCCGACCAAGGCCGTCCCATTCAAAACAACCACGGAGCCGATCCGGCATTCCGTCAGCTGCCGAGCCGCATCGGAGACCGATTTGTCCGGCGAAATCGAGTGGATTTCAGGGCTTTTGGTCTTGAGAATATCCTGGACCAGCATTGCATCCTCCCAAATCTGGGGCGAAGGAGCGGCACGCGGGATACGGGCCCGAAATTCGCTTTCACGCGGTCGAGTTCCTTACGGAATCTCGACATATCGGTCGGGCGCTCGGAACCGTCCGGATAAAGCCGAACCCACCCTTTTCACGGGCCTTCTTGATGAAGACCTCTACATATGATCATCCGCCGATATCTGGAATATGACAACACGAAACGATTTGACTATTCAGCCAAGTGAAATTTTAGCGATGTCATCAATCCGCCCAGCTTAAACAAACGAAATCTGGCCATGTACGCCTGAAATGCGTTCCTTTTCTTGCATCGTCCGAGATCGCCGTTCTTTCTGGTCTCAGATTGCGATCTTGATCGTCTCCGAGGTCTCGGCGCGGCTTCGGCGCAGGGGCAAGATTGGAAGCGTTCAGCACCATTCCCGCGGCCGCCCACAGACGTCCTGAAGGGACCGAACGCGCGGAAACGCGCGGGGTGCCGGGCTTGCGTTCATAGGAGAATTACGACATATCTACGGCCCAGTGAACGAGCGGTAAATTGGCACGGCGCCCCCGCTCCAATGAACCAAAACGGGCATTACTTATGGAATCTCGCGGTCGCTTCGTACTGGACAAGTACGACTTTAAGTCCATCGAAAAAGAAGTACTGGACTTGTGGAAGCAGACCGAGGTCTACAAGTGGGATTCGACTTGCCCGCGTGAAGAGAATTACGTTATCGACACGCCGCCGCCGACGGTCTCCGGATCGCTGCATATCGGTCACGCGTTCAGCTACACGCAGACCGATTATCAGGCCCGGTTCAAGCGGATGTCGGGTAAGAACGTGTTCTATCCGATCGGCTTCGACGACAACGGGCTGCCCAGTGAGCGCTTGGTGGAAAAGCAACTCAAGGTCCGGGCCTCGGATTATTCACGGGAAGAGTTCGTGAAGCTCTGCCATGACGTGGTGCACGACGCCGAGGACGGGTTCCGCGATCTCTTCGTCCGGTTAGGCATCAGCTACGACTGGGATCTTGAGTACACGACGATCAGCCCGCACGCGTGGCGCATGTCGCAGATGTCGTTGCTGGATCTGTTTCAGAAGGGCCATCTCTACCGGCAACCTCAACCGACCCTTTGGGACCCGGTCGACAGGACCGCGATCGCCCAGGCCGAGGTGGTCGACCAAGAGCATCAGGGGACGCTCTACGACATCCCGTTCGAGCTCGCCGACGGTTCAAAGATCGTCATTGCGACCACTCGTCCGGAACTGCTGATCGCATGCGTGGCGGTGATGTACAACCCGGAAGACCCGCGCGCCGCGAATCTCGCCGGTCAAAAGGCATTCACGGCGCTGGTTGGGGCGGAGGTCCCGTTGATCGCGGACGAGGCGGTCGACATGGAGAAGGGCACCGGTCTGGTGATGTGCTGTACCTTCGGTGACCCGACCGATATCGAGTGGTGGCGGACCCACAATCTGCCACTGCGGAACGTGGTCGCCAAGGACGGGACCCTCCGGAACATGGAGGGCATCGGCGCGCCCGACTGGCCGGTCCGGGATGCGGCAGCCGCAAAGGCCACCGCCGACGCGCTCACCGGACAGCACGTGCGCAAGGCCCGTAAGGCGGTCCTCGAGATGCTGCGTGCCGCCGATTTGATCGAGGGCGAGACCAGTGTCCACCAGATGATTCCGTCGGCCGAGCGCTCGAAGTCGCCGCTGGAAATCCTGGTGACCGAACAATGGATGATACGCCTGCTCGACAAGAAAGAGCAGCTGATCGAACAGGGCCGCAAAATCACCTGGCACCCCGCGTTCATGCGGCAGCGCTACGAGGACTGGGTTCAGAACCTCAAATGGGATTGGTGCATCAGCCGTCAGCGCTATTTTGGCGTGCCGGTCCCGTTCTGGTATTCGAAACGGCCCGGTGAGGAAGGCAAGATCCTCTCGGCCCACAAGGACGATCTGCCGGTCAACCCGCTGGTCGACGCCCCCCGAGGCTACCGGCTTGATGAGGTCGAGCCGGATGTCGATGTGCTGGACACCTGGGCGACCAGCTCGGTGTCCCCACAGATCAACAGCCGTGGCCTCAACGACGAGTTCGTGCTCGATCTTGACCGCCATAGCCGGGTGTTCCCGGCGGATTTGCGGTCGCAATCGCATGAGATTATTCGGACCTGGCTGTTCTACACGGTCGCCAAATCGCTGATGCATGCTGACGTGCTGCCGTTCGATCAGGCCGCCATCTCCGGATGGTGTCTGGCCGAGGGCGGCGGCAAGATGTCCAAGTCCGCAGGTAACATCATCGACCCGAACAAGATCCTGGACCAGTCCGGCTCGGACGTGCTCCGGTATTGGTCGGCGAGCGGACGGCTCGGCAACGACACCGCATTCTCACCGGACCTGTTGAAGATCGGCAAGCGGCTGGTCACCAAGCTCTGGAATGCATCGCGGCTTTCGGCCGGCCATCTCGAGACGCACACCGTCCGATCCGCGACGGCAGCAGAAGCGGTTGCCAAGGGCGAGATCACCGGGACGTTTGATCTCTGGATCCTCAGCCGCGCCAGGGCAGCAATTGAGGAAGTGACCCGGCACTTCGAGAACTACTCTTACACGAGCGCCATCGAAGCGGCGGAACGGTTCTTCTGGAGCGACTATACGAACAACTATCTGGAACTGTGCAAGGGCCGGCTTTACGGCGACGTGGCTTCCGAGTCCGGAAGCGCGACGAGCGTGCTCGATACCCTGTACTTCGTGCACGAAGCGGTCCTGAAGATGTTCGCTCCGTTCCTGCCCTACAGCGTCGAGTATCTGTATCAGGCGATGTATGCCGGGAAACCGGGGCAGCACGTATCCGTTCACTCGCGCGGCAGCTGGCCGAACGCAACCTCCTTCCCATCCGACGTCGCAGCCGTGAAGGCGAGCGAGACAGCCGTCGATATCCTCGGTGCGGTGCGCAAATTCAAGTCGAACATGCAGCTGTCCATGTCCGTCCCGATCGAACGCATCCAGGTGGCCCCACTCGCGGGCTCAGCTGGAGGCCTTGATCTGGATGGCACATTGCGGGACCTGGCACATACGGTTCAGACAACCCGGATCGAACCGATGGCCGATCTTCCGGCCGATGCGGACGCGGTTGTGGGCCCGGACGGGCTTGTGCGGATTGTGGTGGAGATGAAACCGGCGGCCGAGTGATCCCGCGAGGGTCATTTTCTGGCGGAAATCGGCGTGGAATTACTGTAAACCTACCGGCACGTCCTCGTAG
>CALAHL010000403.1 GCA_937891725.1 uncultured Rhodospirillaceae bacterium
CAGCACCAAATCCCCCGGTTTCGTGCCAAGCTTGGTCTCGGTGCCGTCGTCGTCCTGCATCAGGAATCGTCCCGCCGCCCCGGGCCGGGCTCCGAACACGCCCCATGGCCGGTTGCGGAAGCGCTCACCGATCCCGGTGAACAGACAATCGTGGCCGATCGGACGGACCACCCGGCGCAGACCCATCCCGCCCCGCCAAGTTCCTGCCCCGCCCGAATCCTCGATCAGGCCGTATTCCTCCACCAGAAGCGGATACTCCATCTCAATCGCCTCGACCGGAAGGTTCGAGGTATTGGTGATGTGGACCTGGACCCCGTCCTTGCCGTCCCGGTCATCCCGCCCGCCGAAACCGCCGGCGAGGGTTTCGAGATAGACATAGGGACGCCCGGTCTCCGGGTGCAGACCGGAGAAGATCGCCATCGAATTGGCCCCATTCGCGGCCCCCACCACCTTGTCCGGCAGGGCTTCGGCCAGGGAGCCGATCACCACGTCCACGATCCGCTGAGAGGTATGGGCGCGCGACGCAACCGATGCCGGCGCAATGCAGCTGACCATGGTTCCGGGTGGTGCGATCACCTCGATTGCGTCGATCACCCCGTGATTGTTCGGAACCTCCGGATCCAGCATCGCCTTCAGCACATAGCAGACCGCCGCGATCGTCCCGTTGATCGGGATGTTCACGTTTCCCGGAACCTGCGGCGAGGTCCCGGTGAAGTCGAACACCGCCCGGTCGCCGTCGATGGTGGTCTTCAAGCGGATCGGAATGTCCTCGGTCCCGGCGCCGTCATCGTCCATGACGTCGGCGAAATGGTAGACCCCGTCCGGGATCTCACCGATCGCCAGCTTCATGCGGTCACGGGTCCGGGTGATGATCTCATCGAACACGGCGGTGACGGTGCCGACACCCTCCCGGTCGATGATCTCCCGCAGCCGCCGGTCGGCCAGCCGAAGGGCGGCGAACTGGGCGTTGTAGTCGCCCCGCCTCTCCTCCACGACCCGCACATTCAGCAGCAGAATGTCGAACAGATCCTGATCCAGCACACCGCGCCGGAACAGCTTGATCAGCGGAATCCGCAGACCTTCCTGATAGATCTCGGTCATGCCGCCGGCCATCGACCCGGGGCTCATCCCGCCGATGTCGGCATGGTGGGCGATGTTACAGACAAAGCCGATCAGCTCACCTTGGACGAAAACCGGCATGGCCAGGTTGACGTCCGGCAGATGCGTGCCGCCACCCACATGCGGATCGTTGGCGCAGAACACGTCGCCTTCGTGGATCTGGTCGAGCGGAAACTTGTCCAGCAGCTTCCGCATCAACCCCAGCATCGAGGCCAGATGGATCGGGATCGACATCGACGCCTGCATCACCAGACGCCCGTTCCGATCCACGACCGCCGTGGAGTGATCGTGCCGCTCCTTGATGTTGGTGGAATACGCACTCTTCATCAGGGCGACGAAACTCTCGTCGGTGACCGATTGCAGGGCGTTCGAAATGATCTCGATCGTGATCGGATCGGGCTTCACATTGACATCGGTCATCGCACGACCTCCACGATCAGGTTGAGGGCATCGTCCACCCGCACACGGTCTCCGGGGTGGATCACGGTGGTCGCATCCAATTGGTCGACGATTGCCGGACCCTCAAAACGATGCCCTGGCCGCAACCGATCCCGTGCGAAGACGCGCGCCTCGTGGTCCATCCCATCGAACCAGACCGTGCGACGTCCAACCTCCTGAGGTACGGGATCCCCGCCCTCCGGCACCTGCTGCGCGGGCACCGGATCGGCGACACCAAATGCGGTCAGGCGGAAATTAACGGCCTCGATCGGGTCGGTTTCGGTGAAATGGCCATAGGTCTGCTCGTGTACCTCGAAGAACCGTCGACGGACGACCTCCTCCTCGGGGAGGACAGGGGTCTCGCCATTGGTATCGGCGACCGGAACGGTCAGCTCGAAGTTCTGTCCGACATATCTCAGGTCGATGGCCAGCCGGAGACGGCGGCGGTCGCTGGGCACGCTTTCGTCTTCGAACCAGGCTTGTGCGTCCTTCACCAAGGGCGCGATCACCGCGTCCAACGCGTCCCGATGCCCCGCTTCGAAGGGCAGGCGCTGGGTGCCGACGAAATCCTCCTTCAGATCGGAGACCACCAGACCCTGGGCGCAGAGAATGCCGGGCGAAGGTGGAACCAAGATCTGTTTCATATCCAGCGCCCGAGCCACATCGCCCGCGTGCAAGGCGCCCGCCCCCCCGAACGGCATCAGCGCGAACCGGCGCGGGTCGTGTCCGCGTTCGACCGAGACGGTGCGGATCGCACGCACCATGTTGGCGGTCACGATCCCGATGATACCTTCCGCCGTCTTCTCGACCGACAGGCCCAGCCGCTCGGCCGCAGGCTGGATGGCAGTGCGCGACGCCTCCAGATCAAGCGCCATGGCGCCGCCGATCAAGGACGCCGACAACCGTCCCAGCACCAGATTGGCGTCCGAAACCGTCGGCTCGGTCCCGCCCTTGCCGTAACAGGCCGGGCCCGGCACGGCGCCCGCAGATTGCGGGCCAACCTTCAGCAAGCCGTCCTTCTCGAACCACGCGATAGATCCACCGCCGGCCCCGATCGTATGAATGTCGATCACCGGCAGGCGCACCGGAAATCCCGCGACCTCGCGCCCGTATCCGACATCCGCCTCATAGCCTTTTATCAAAGCCACGTCGGCGCTGGTCCCCCCCATATCGAGGGTGATCACATCCGGCAGGCCGGCGGTCCGGGCCACATGGGCGGCACCGACAGCACCTGCGGCAGGTCCGGACAGTGCGGTCCGAACCGGGAACTCGGCCGCCCGTTCCACAGACATCAGACCACCCGAGGATTGGTTGATCCCCAGCCGGGCGCGCGGCGCCCGCTTGGCCAACTCCCCGCCAAGATGCCGCATGTAGCGGCCGACAATCGGCTGCAGATAGGCGTTCAGGGTGGTGGTGGAAAACCGCTCGAACTCCCGGAATTCGGGCTGGACGGCGCTCGACAGCGAGATCGCGATGTTCGGCAGACGCTCCTTGAGACGCGCGCCGATCCGCTGCTCGTGCTCCGGGTTCAGGAAGGCGAACAGCAGGCAGACCGCGCAGGCTTCGGCGCCGGCCGCTTCAACCTGATCGATCGCCGCGTCGATATCGGCGTCTTCCAGAACCGTCAGCGGCCGGCCCTTCGCGTCCATCCGCTCGGCCACCTCAAAGCGGTGCTGGCGGGGCACCAGCGGTGGCGGCGCATCGGCCTTCAGATCGTACATCTTGGGCCGCACCTGCCGGCCGATCTCCAGCAGGTCCCGAAAGCCCTTGGTGGTGATCAGCGCGATGGGTGCGCCCCGTCGCTGGATCAGAGCGTTGGTGGCCACCGTCGTGCCATGCGCCAATCGACCAATGGCGTCGCCCGGAATATCTTCCCGTTCGGACAGCGCATCCAATCCGGCAAGGATCGCTTCGGCCGGGTTGCCGGGCGTGGACGGAGTCTTGTGAACCACAAACCGTGCGTTCTCGACATCCACCGCGAAAAAGTCCGTGAACGTCCCGCCGACGTCCACTCCGATATACCAGGACATGCTGTCTCCGATGGGTCAGCGTTGATTGCCGAACGTGAAGCTGTAGGCCCCACGATTGACGTCGATCGTCAGCACGCCAAACGCGTCCGACAAGCGGTCACCGCCGAACAGGGCCTCAACGGCGGCCCGACCTTGCTCCGGTGTGGCGGTGTCGATCAAGACCAGCCATTCCTGCTGCTGGTCTGCGGGAATCGATTTACCCTGAGCCTTCAATCCAACGTTCGAGACGTCGAGATCATTCTCCAGGACACAGGCACCGTGCACCCCGTTCCGCTTGAGAATTTCCGGAAGCAGCTTGTCCTTGAGTGCGACCCGCAGCGCGTCTTTTGCCTCCGGCTTCGGGAACAGCCGGGCCAAGCCCGCTGCCCCGGAAAACCCGTGCGTCATGTCGACCGTCGCGGTCACGGTCAGCCGGTCGAAATGGGTGAACCGTCCCATCACCTTCTTCGACCAGTCCGACTGGTTCGCCAGCACTTTCATGTAATCCGGTGCGCACAGGTCCTGTGCCGACTCGGTCTCGTAGGTCGCGAAATATTTGACAGCGGTGGCCCCGTCGGCCGCGAGATAGCGCCGGGCGCGTTTGAAGCCGGGCATGAATACCCGCTCATCGACATGTTCACGGTCGTACCACTCATTGAACTCAAGCTCGTCCTCCGGCGCGACCTCCGTGAAGGTGACGAGCATGCCTTTGCCGAGTAGGGCCATCGCGTATCTCCGTAATCTGGGTTTTGTCGGATTGGATTTGGTCGGGAATTTGGCGGGTCAGGGTGTCAGCTTAGACGCGAACGCCTCCAAGCGCATCCCGATCTCGCCGCCCGCTGCTTTTCCAGCTTCGTTCAGGTGGCTGAGCACGCCGTCCCGATAGACCGAGCGCGCGTCACCGATCCGCGCGCTTGCAGCCGCGACGGTGCCGCCGATAATTCCGCGGGTATCCAGATTGGGCAGACGCGTGATGCCCGCCCCATCCGCACCGACGCCGGCATCGTGGAAAAATGCCGCAAACGCGTCCACTTTCATCGCGGAGAACGGATCCGGATTCGGCAGACCGCCATGCGACCCGGTGATGACGATCTGGCCGGTGTCCTCGGGCTTGACCAGGGAGGCACTGTCGATAAGGACGATCCGACGACCGGACGCCCCCGGCTCAAAAATCTCGCGCGCCTCCTTGTAAACCGGCACCGGTTTGCTGCTGAGGGTGGCTTTCCGCATCAGACCCGCCGCCGCGATCGCAGTCATTCCGACTGTCACGCCCAGGCTTGCCGCCGTCTGGTTCACGGTCGAGATCACGCCCCGCGCAGCCATATCGTCGCCATTGCCGATCCTGGCCGATAGCGTATCCACGGCCGCATAGGCAATC
>CALAHL010000404.1 GCA_937891725.1 uncultured Rhodospirillaceae bacterium
CCAGCACGGCGGCCAGCCGATCACCTTCCCGCCGGATGATCTCTGCGGCGCCCTCGGGGTCATTGTAGTCGGCCATCACATAGTCGAACGGCGCGTTCAGCGGCGAGCCTGCGAAATACAGCACCCCGCCGTGATAGGCGCCCCGGAACACCATGACCTTGTCGCGCCCGGTGAACGCGCGTGCCGCCACCAGCGCCATCATGTTCGCCTCGGTGCCGGAATTGGTGAAGCGGACCCGCTCGATCGCCGGGAAGCGCTCGACCACCTTCGATGCGAACCGGGCCTCCAGCACGTTCGGCCCACCCAGCACCCAACCGTCATCTGCCGCCAGCTTGATCGCATCACGGATCACCGGCTCGGAATGACCGTACAGCCCGGCGGTGTACTCTCCCAGGAAATCGACCAGTTCGTGGCCGTCCACATCGTACAGCCGCGCGCCCTCCCCGCGTGCGAACCGCACGGGGAACGGATGATAGTGCAGCACGGTTCGGGTGTTCCCGCCGGGCATGCTGGCCTGCGCCTCGACATCGATGGCGGCGGACTTGGGATTGGCCGCCCGAAACCGCTCCGCCGCCTCGGCATAGGCGGCTTCCAGCGTGGCGTTGGCTAGCGTGGTGTTGGGGGCGGTCGTCATGACGCTTTCTTTCCTTCATTGGCGGCCTTCTCGACAGCGCCGTAGCCCATGGTGCCGAACTTGAGGCCGACCCGCTCGATCTCGTCATCGGGCAGGATCACCGGTTTGCCGACCTGCAGGGTGCGCCAGTACATCGCCGCCAGGGTTTCGACCTCGACTGCAAGTGCCAACGCCTTTTTCAGGTTCGGGCCAATGGCGATCATGCCGTGATTGGCGAGCAGACAGGCCTTGCGGCCCTCCAGCGCCTTGAGCGCGGTGTCCGACAGCTCTTGGGTGCCGAAGGTGGCGTAATCCGAGACCCGGATGGTCGGCCCACCGGCCTGCGCGATCATGTAATGAAAGGCCGGGATCTCCATCCGCAGACAGGCCAGGGTGGTCGCGAACATCCCATGGGTGTGCACGATCGCCTGACAGTCCGGCCGCTCCCGCATGATGTCGAGATGAAAGCGCCACTCGCTGGACGGCCGGCGATTGTCGGAATGCTTGCCCGCCAGATCCATCGTGACGATATCCTCGGGCCGGATCTCCTCATAGGGGATGGCGGACGGGGTGATGAAAAACCCGTCCTCAGGATCGTCGGAGACCCGCACGCTCGCATTGCCGGACGTCCCCTGGTTGATCCCCAGGGCGTTCATCTTGATGCAGGTATCGATGACTTCCTGACGCAGCGCGCGTTCGGCGGCGGACATCATGGGCGGATCTCCCGATCTCGGATGCGTGAGGTCCGAGTATCGGGAGATTGTCCGCAAGCCTCAAGGGGCTGGGTGCTATTCGGCTGCCTGCGCCTGCTCCGGGTCCGGGCGCTTCTCGCGCATGGTGACGAATTCCTCCGCCGCGGTCGGGTGGATGCCGATGGTGCGGTCGAAATCCTTCTTGGTGGCCCCCATCCGGACCGCGATCCCGATGCCCTGGATGATCTCCGGCGCGTCGAGGCCGACCATGTGCGCTCCGACCACCCGCTGGGTCGCCCGGTCGACGATCAGCTTCTGCATGCCGCGCTCGGTGTTCTCGGTCAGCGTGTACTTCATCGGCCGGAAGCCGGAGACGTAGACGTCGACCTCGCCGTAAGTCTTGCGCGCCTCGTGCTCGCTCAGACCGACGGTGCCGACCGGCGGCTGGCTGAACACGGCGGCGGGAACGTCGTCATGATCCGGCATGATCGGGTTGTTGTTGAACTCGGTCTCGGTGAAGGCCATGCCCTCCGCCAGCGCCACCGGGGTGAGCTGGATACGGTCGGTCACATCGCCGATCGCCCAGATCGACGGCACATTGGTGCGGGAATACTCGTCGACCCGGACCGCACCTGTGGCCGTAAGCTCAACGCCGACGGTCTCGAGACCGATCCCCTTGGTGTTCGGCGCCCGGCCGGTCGCCGCCATGACCTGATCGACCTCAAGCGTGCTGCCGTCGTTCAGATGCACCCGGAAGCCCGCGCCGCTCTTCTCGACCTTGCTCGGCAGGACGCCTGCGTGCAGCTGGACTCCCTTCTTCGCCATCTCGTCGGTCAGGGTGGTGCGGACGTCTTCATCGAAACCGCGCAGCACCTTGTCGGCGCGGAACACAAGATGGGTCTCGACACCGTAAGCGTTGAAGATGCCCGCGAACTCGACCGCAATGTAGCCGGAGCCGAC
The DNA here is from genome assembly GCA_937891725.1 of uncultured Rhodospirillaceae bacterium. Taxonomy (GTDB): domain Bacteria; phylum Pseudomonadota; class Alphaproteobacteria; order Thalassobaculales; family Thalassobaculaceae; genus JANSYC01. Next base: position 2,266 of record CALAHL010000404.1, read on the forward strand.
GATCACGATCTTCTCGGGGCGTTGCGGCAGATCCAGCGCCTCGTTCGAGGTGATGGCGTGCTCCATGCCCGGAATGTCCGGCAGGGTCGGCCAGCCGCCCGTGGCGATCACGATCCGCTCCGCCGTGTAGCGTTTGCCCGCCACCTCGACCGTGTGCGGGTCGATCACCACGCCGCGTCCGTCCAGCACATCGCAGCCCGCCAGCAGCTTGAGATAGATCCCGTTCAGCCGGTCCATCTCCTTGTCCTTGGCGGCGATCAGCTTCGGCCAGTCGTGGCTGACGCCCTCAACGGTCCAGCCGTAGCCGGCCATGTCGTGGATCTCTTCCAGCATGTGCGATCCGTAGACCAGCAGCTTCTTGGGCACACAGCCCCGCAGCACACAGGTGCCGCCGACCCGCAATTCCTCGACGATCGCGACCCGCGCGCCGTATTTCGCCGCCATCCGGGACGCGCGCACGCCGCCCGAACCTGCGCCGATGGTGATCAGGTCGTAATCGAATTGGCTCATGGCCGGTCTCCCGTGATCCGAAGTCAGTCTGTTGTGGATTGCTCCGCTCATGTAAGACGCGGATGCCAGACGGGAACCCCTAAATCAATCACGCTCTCGTGCCCAGTGAGAACAAAAGCACCGGCGGAGAGTGACCATGCCTTTGGCAGGCCGATATGGCATGGGAGAAAGGCTGGTTTCGCGTCAGATGAAG
>CALAHL010000405.1 GCA_937891725.1 uncultured Rhodospirillaceae bacterium
CCGCCGATCATCAACGGGAGGTTCAGGCCTTCCCGCTTCATCTCGGCGGCGACGTAGACCATCTCGTCCAGGCTCGGCGTGATCAGACCGCTGAGGCCGATGATGTCGCATTTCTCGGCACGCGCGGTCTCCAGAATCCGGGCGGCCGGCACCATGACACCCAGGTCGACCACGTCGAAATTGTTGCACTGGAGCACCACGCCCACGATGTTCTTGCCGATGTCGTGCACGTCGCCCTTCACGGTCGCCATCAGGATTTTGCCCTTGGCTTCGGTCGGCGCGCCGGATCTCAGCTTCTCTTCCTCGATATAGGGCAGCAGGTAGGCGACCGCCTTTTTCATCACCCGGGCGGATTTGACCACCTGAGGCAGAAACATCTTGCCCGCACCGAACAGGTCACCGACCACGTTCATGCCGTCCATCAGCGGTCCCTCGATCACCTCGAGCGGCTTGTCGGCGGCCAGGCGGGCCTCCTCCACATCCTCGTCGATGAAATCGGTCACACCGTGGACCAGCGCGTGCTCCAGCCGCTTGTTGACGTCCAGATCCCGCCATTTTGTATCCAGCACCGCGCGCTTGGCACCGCCGCCCTTATGCTCGTCGGCGATCTCCAGCAACCGGTCGGTCGCATCGTCGCGTCGGTTCAGCAGCACGTCCTCGATCCGCTCCCGAAGCTGCTCGGGGATATCGTCATAGACCGGCAGGGCACCCGCATTGACGATCGCCATATCCAACCCGGCCTCGACCGCGTGGTAGAGGAAACAGGCGTGCATCGCCTCCCGCACCGGATTGTTGCCCCGGAACGAGAACGAGACATTGGACAGGCCGCCCGACACCAGAGCGTAGGGCAGCTCCGCCTTGATGCGGCGGGTCGCCTCGAAGAACGCACGGGCGTAGTCGTTATGCTCCTCGATCCCGGTCGCGACCGCGAAGATGTTCGGATCGAAGATGATGTCTTCAGGGGGAAACTCGACCTGCTCCACCAGCAGCTCATAGGCCCGCTTGCAGATCTCGAACTTGCGCTCGGCGGTCTCCGCCTGGCCCTGCTCGTCGAACGCCATGACCACCACGGCGGCCCCGTAACGACGCACCAGACGGGCCTGGGCGAGAAAGGCGTCC
>CALAHL010000406.1 GCA_937891725.1 uncultured Rhodospirillaceae bacterium
GAACTAGCCGCGAAGATCGACGCCCTGGGCGACGATGTGGAGGGTATCTGGATCGGTCGGCATGACTGGCGTTTCCAGGGCCTGCTCGGCTCTCATGGCGGCCGTCCGCTGAACGAGGACGAGAGCGACATCACCTTCGACAGCGACGCCGGCATCGCTGCCGCCACCCTGTACAGCCGCTTCTACAAGGAAGGCGGCATGCCGATATATGGCCAGAGCGACGCCCGTCAGGCCTATCCGGCCGGCACGCTCGGCATCTTCTTCGAGAGCTCTTCCCTGCTGAACAAGTTCACCGAATCCGCCGGCGATCGTTTCGAGGTCACCGTGCTGCCAACCCCCGTGGTCGTCGAGGACGATTCCAAGGCCTACTTCCCGACCGGCGGCTCGGCCCTGGTGATGCTGACCGATGACGCCGAGAAGCAGAAAGCGGTCTGGGACTACATGCGCTTCGTGACCGGTCCGGAAGGTGCGAAGATCATCGTCGAGAATACCGGCTACGCGCCAACCAACACCATTGTTCTGGAAGACGACAGCTACCTCGGTGCCTTCTACGAGGCCAACCCGAACGCCCGCGTGGCGCACCGGCAGGTTGCCGACCATGCCGGTCCTTGGTACGCCTATCCGGGTGACGAGGGCGTGGCGGTCACCGACCTGATCGGTGCCGCCCTTGTGGAGATCTCTGAAGGAGCGGATCCGAAGACGACTCTCGACACTCTAGCCGAGACGGTCCGCGCCAAGCTCGGCATGAAGTAAGCGACACGATCCGACGACAAACGGGCGTCGACGCGGCATCTTCCGTGTCGACGCACTCCGTTCTAGCTACCGTCCTTCAATGTCCATTGCGGCACAATCGGCAGCATGTCTTTGCTGATACGTCGCCTCCGATCGCTTGCCGGGGTGGGAGTTTTCAACTCGGAAGCGCCTACATTCCAGCGGTTCGGTCCTCGTCCTCCCGCTTTGGGGCGATCAGGCATTCCGCCGGCACACCCCATTCGGAGTGAAGGCGCCACATGGCGGATTTGGACAGCTCGCGAGCACCCTTCAGGATTTCGCTGGCCCGCGACCTGGAGTTCAACAGCGCGCTAAGATCAGCCTGGGTGAAGCCCTGAGCGGCCATGGTGTGCCGGATGGCGCTCAACGGGTCGGCAGGGGCGATCGGTGCGTGCGTCTCTTCGTAGGCCTCGACCAGGGTGGCGAGAACGTCGAGTTCGTCACCTTCCGGCGTGTCTGCCTCCGCATCCATAAGCATCTCGATCCGCTCCAGGGCAGCGGCGTGATCGGCTTCGGTCTTGATCGGACGGATGTCCATCACTGTCTCCTTTCGAGGTCACACGGTGGTGACGTCAATCCTGTCGTACGCGGCGTGGGTTCCAATCCAGCGGATGTAGACCACCCGGTGCGGATAGTTGATCTTCACCACCAGCCGATACTTGTTTCCGTGAATGTTGAAGACGACGCGATTGTCCCTGACGATGCTGGCGTTGCGGTAGGCAGCCTTCACATCGGCCGGTGTGGCCCAGTCGCAGGTCTTTCCGTTCACGGCATTGAACCACGCCGTCAAATCCGCTTCGGCATCCCTTTGGTTGGGCTGAGACCAGAAGTTCACAAGCGTCTGACGGGCGATGATTCTCATGCGGTGAATATAGTCGTTCCCAAAAGGGGAACAAGCAGAAAGTACCAACAAGGGGAACATTCTCGCTTGAACCGAAGACAACAGACTATTTCTGCAGTGCGCGTACAAAAGCGGGAGGGCCCCGAGCCGATGCGGATAGCCGGGCACTCGCTCCGCCGCGGCATGGCCACGGAGGTGGCGGCGCGCACGAACGGCGACGTCAAGAAGGTGATGGAGGCCGGCGGCT
>CALAHL010000407.1 GCA_937891725.1 uncultured Rhodospirillaceae bacterium
GCTAAGGTTGACGCCGGTTGAGGCGCAGCGGACGGCCGCCGTTTACGCCGCCGCCGGGGTTCGCCCTCGGGCTTCTCCCCGGCTTCGCCGTCGCGCCGCTGGTCGACCCGGCGGCGGCGTTGGAACTGCGGCTTTTCTTCCTCGTCGACGCCGACCTGACGGTAGCCCATGTCAAGGAGCATGGCGCCGAATGTCTCGTGATCGGCACCGGTAAGCGACAGCATGTCGGGGGTGATGCCGAATTTGCCTTCGCGTGCTGATTTCCGAACCAGGGCCGCGACCCGCTCCAGCATATCGACCCGCACAGCCCGGCCGCCCAGACGGGCGAAGCCAAGCGCGGCATCGTATTCGCCGGGTGTTTCCGGGTTCCGGGCGACCTGGACCCGACCGTCGGCGGGCGGGCCTTCCTCCGGGAAAATGTCTTTCGCGATCGACCATAGAACCGCCCGGAGCTTGACCGCCTTGGGTTTCAGCAGATCCGGGACATAGGCGGATTCGGTGCCGAGCCGGATGCCGACCCGGGCCACGTCCTTGCGGCCCTCCTCGTCGAGATCCTTGACCAGCGGGGCGACGGTTTCGGCGGACGCACTGCCCAGGCCTTCCAGCACCTGGAACACCACGCCGCGGGCGGGGCCGGAGAGATCGGCGCGCTTCAGCTGGGCCAGACGCGGGGCGCCGGCTTCCACATGGGCGTCGAACCAATCGACCAGTTTCTTCTCGAGCCGCTCGCGCTGGGCCGGTTCGATCAGCTCGTTCCGACTGGCGCGGACTTGCGGGCTCCAGGTGGTCTCGCCCTTCTCCAACTGGCCGACCGGCGCACCCCGCCAGAGGAAGCGTCCGCGGTCGTCCAGCGCGAACATCATCCCATCGTCGCTGAGCAGCCGCGCGATCCGCCGCGCGATCTCGCCCGGAAGCACCCGGCGGGCCGCAGCGAGGACCGGCTTGCCCTCTTGGCCCGACACATCCTCCGGCACGAAGTCCAAACCGTCCAGATGTCCGACGCGGTGACCTTCCACCACGACCGCCCCATCCGCTTGAACCGCCGCCGTCAATTCCCCGTGTTCTTCCGTCAATTTACGCACCAGTGTAGCGGCTCGTTTGTCGACGAAGCGTTGCGTGAGCCGATCGTGCAACGCATCCGAAAGTCTATCCTCTATCGCGCGCGCGCGCTGTTGCCAATGGATAGGATCGGATATCCACTCGCCATGATGTGTCACGTAGGTCCAGGTTCGGACATGTGCAATACGTCCGGCAAGGGTAT
>CALAHL010000408.1 GCA_937891725.1 uncultured Rhodospirillaceae bacterium
GTCCATCCCCAGAAATAGCAAAGTAACACCTAAAATGTGTTAGACTTAAAAATATTCTAATCGAAAATGTCAAAAAGTCACCCCGGTTATCGGAAATCTAAAAGTCGTTTTCGCAGGGCTTTATCTAAATGTCGGTTTCTTAAAAACCATATCGTAAAACGCGAATCGTTTTTGAACAGGACTTGCCGAATCGGGTCTTCAAGCGCCATATCGCAAAACACCAAGAGGAAACTCCCAATGCGTTTAGCGGCTCTTCTAATTGTCGTTCTGGGCGGTGTCGCCGTCGCCACCGGGTTTTGGGCCAATTATGTCTGGGACGGCATGGACGGCACCGAAATGTCGATCCACGGCTGGATCGCCTTGGGCCTGGGTGTGGTCTTCACGCTGGCGATCGGCGGTGGGCTTATGGCGCTGGCCTTTTTCTCCTCCCGCCGGGGCTACGACGATCAGGTCGGCGAGTTCGATAAGGAAGATCTATAGACCCAATCTAAGTCGTCGGCGTCCCATAGGGATCGCTCTGCCTGATCCGGTACGAGCCTTCGCCCATCGCCAGCAGGGTGCCGTCTTCCGACAGCACCTCGGCCGAGGCGAAGAAGATCTTTCGGCCGCCGCCCTTTCTGGTCGCCGTACACCGCACTGTGCCCTCGCGCACCTGACCCAGATAGTTGGTGGTCAGCGTCAGGGTCATCGCCTTGACGATCGGCTCCCCCGGTGCGGTCCACACCCCGCAGAACCCGCAGGACGCATCGATCATCGTGCCGAGCACGCCGCCGTGGAGCACGCCGGCCCGGTTCAGGTGCATGTCGGTCAGCTTGATCTCCATCACGGCGTGGCCCGGCCCCCATTCGGCCATCCGAAAGCCGAGGGCCTTGTTGAAGCCGACCGGATCCTCGATCGACTCCCCCTCGGGGGCGATTTGAATCTGCGACATCAACGAAATCCTCAGGTGAGTGGCTTGTCGATCCAGTTCTGGAAGCCCTTGGTCTGGCGGCAGCGCTCAACCCAGGCATCGAAATTTCCGAGGCCCGGACGATCCTTGACCAGGGTCTTGAACCGGAAGGCCTGAATGGCGACCGGGATGTCGGCCATGGTCAGATGAGCGCCCATGATGAAGTCGCGGCCCTCAAGGCGCTTTTCCAGGACGCTGTAGATCTGCAGGCCCTTGGCCTCGGCGGCTTTGATGGCCGCCATATCCCGATCGGCCTCGGCCGTTCGGACATAGCCCCAGAAGATCGGCGTCATGCAGGCCAGAACCGTGGTCTGTTGCCAGTCCATCCAGCGGTCGGCATCGGCATAGTCTTGGAGATCGGTCGGCGCCAGCGTGCCCTTGCCGTATTTGTTGGCCAGAAAACGGGTACAGGCGTTCGATTCCCACAACACGAAATCGTCCTCGACCAGGGTCGGGACCACCGCGTTCGGATTCAGGTCACTATAGGGCGGTTCCTTTGTCCGGCCGAAGGCGCCGCCCACATCCTCACGCTCGTACTCAAGGCCGAGCTCGTCGGCGATCCAGAGGACCTTCTGCACGTTGGCCGAATTGGACCGGCCCCAGATTTTCATCATGTCGTCTTCCTTCAAGCGGTCTCAGAACGATGGCGTGCATCCCAATCCTCGGGATCGGCCAGGAAGGCCCGCACCTCAGCAAGCTGAGCATCGGTATAACCATGACGTGGGGCCGCCGCCAGCACGTCCCACCAGGTGCAGAGCCCGTGCAATTCAACCCCGCGTTCCCGCATGCTGGTCACGCTCTGCGGAAACACGCCGTAGTGGAACACCACGAAACAGTGGGCGACCTCCATGCCGGCCTCCCGGATCGCGTCTATGAAGGACAGTTTGCTGCCCCCGTCGGTCGCAAGGTCCTCAACCAAAAGCACCCGCGCACCCTCGCGCAGCTCGCCTTCGATCCGGGCGTTGCGGCCGAAACCCTTCGGCTTCTTTCTGATATACAGCATCGGCAGATCCAACTGATCGGCCATCCAGGCAGCGAAGGGAATACCTGCCGTCTCACCGCCCGCCACCATGTCGAACGCTTCCGATCCCGCCAACTGGGTCAGCATCTGTTTGCCGATATCCATCAGCTGCCTACGGGCATTGGTGAAGGAAATGATCTTCCGGCAGTCCACATAAACCGGTGAAAGCCGACCCGAGGTGAAGGTGAAGGGTTCATCCGGGCGGATGTTGATCGCCTTTATCTCCAGCAGAATATCGGCGGCGGTTTCAGCCGGGCTGCGGCGCCAATCAGGGGAAAGTTGGCCGGTCATCGTATATCTCCCACATGTCGTTATCCGGTCATACGACGCGCGCGGCGTGGAGGCAATCGGCGGCCGGGGCCACGTGCCTTACTCCTTCACCACCAGCGGCAGTCCCGCCACCACCAGTTCCACCCGATCGGCGATCGCCGCGATGTCCTGATGCAGGCGTCCGGCATGGTCGCGGAACCGGCGCGCGAGTGCATTTTCCGGCACGATTCCCAGGCCGACCTCGGTGCCGACCAGAATCACATGGCCGGAGACTGTCTCCAGTCCGGCCACCAGAGCGGTGCAGGCCGCCGGCACATCCCGCTCGTGGTGCATCAGATTGCCGAGCCAGGTGGTCAGACATTCGACCAGAACCGCCCGGCCGGGTTTGGCCTGGGCGGCCAAGGTCTCGGCGAGCGCCAGCGGCTCCTCGACCGTGATCCAGCCGTCGGCGTCCCGGTCCGCCCGGTGCCTGGCGACGCGGTCGCGCATCTCGTCGTCGAACGGCTCGGAGGTCGCGAGATAGATCCGGTCCCGCCGAATCCGCGCGTGATCTGCTCGGCCCTTCGGGACTTGCCGGATCGGGTGCCGCCCAGGACCAGGCTCACGCTCACAACGCTGCTCCAAGCCCCAGCAGCGACGTGCTCTCATGAGCGAACATGCCGCCATTGCCGTGCGCCAGCGCAATCTCGGCTCCGGCCACCTGACGCGCCCCGCAGTCGCCGCGCAACTGGCGCACCGCCTCGATCGTGGTGAAGATGCCCAGCATGCCCGGATGGGTGCAGGACAGCCCGCCGCCATAGGTGTTGAACGGCAAACCACCACCTGGCCGCAGCTTGCCGTCGCCGACGAAGCGCCCTCCCTCGCCCTTCGGGCAGAACCCCAGATCCTCCAGCAGGATCACCGCATTGATGGTGAAGGCGTCGTAAACTTCGAGCACGTCGACATCCGCCGGGCTTAGTCCGGCCATGGCGAAGGCGCGCGGCCCGCAGTCGGCGGCGGAGGTGGTGGTCAGATCCGGCATCATCGAGATCTGGCGGTGGGTCTGCCCACCCGCGCAGGACAGCAGATGCACAGGTGTCTTGGCCAGATCCTTGGCCCGGTCCGCGCGGGTCATGACGATCGCCCCGCCGCCATCGGTGACCAGACAGCAGTCCCGGACCGTCAGTGGATCGCAGACCATACGGGAGCTGAGCACGTCTTCGACGGTCAGCG
>CALAHL010000409.1 GCA_937891725.1 uncultured Rhodospirillaceae bacterium
GGACCGGCGGGGGCCGCTGCCGGGCTGGCCCTCGGCGGACGGGCGCGGGTTCTGCTGATCGATCGGGTGGCCGAACCGGCGCCGCGTATCGGCGAGTCTCTGATTCCGGCGGCCCGCCGTCTGTTGAGTGATCTCGGTGTCTTGAAAGCTTTCGAGGCAGAGCCGCATCCGCCCTATCTGGGCAACCGATCGGTCTGGGGCGGCGATTGGGCCGAGACGGATTTTCTCCGGGATCCCGACGGGGCGGGCTGGCACCTCGACCGGGTCCGGTTCGAGACCTTCCTGCGCAAGGCCGCAGGCGCCCGCGGCTGTCGGATCATCGCGCCCGCCAAGCTGGAAACGATCGCCGCCCGGGGCGCCGGCGGGTGGGACATTGCCGTGACGGACGGACGGGACCGGCTCGAGATCGAGGCAAAAGTTGTGATCGACGCGACCGGGCGGGCGGCCACTGTGGCCAAGCGCCTCGGCGCGGCGCGCAAGAATTCCGACCGCCTGACCGCCCGCTGGATCCGGGGGCAGACCTCAGGGGAGACCAGCCGCACCGCGGGGTTCAGCACGGTGGAGAGCGAGGCCGAGGGCTGGTGGTATACGGCGCCGCTGGCAGATGGCACGCGGGTGCTCGCCTTCCACACCGATACCGATCTGATGAGCGAGACCGAGACGGTCTCGGCCGACGGGCTGATCGCGCGGGCCATGCGCTGTCCGGCAATGGCCGCGCTGCTGGAAGAGACCGGGTTTCAGGCCGATGCGTTGGGAGAAATCTGGACCACCGCCGCCAACACCGCCCGCACGGATCCCCTGGCCGAGGCCGACCCGTCGACACAATCCGGCTGGCTGGCGGTTGGAGATGCGGGGCTCAGCCTGGACCCGCTTTCGTCGCGCGGGATATTCAATGCGCTGTACACCGGCGTCAGCGGCGGCATGACCGCTCACCGGATGCTGGCGGGAGATGCCGGCGCCGTGCCCGATCACATCGCCGGTCTTGAGCGGATCGCAAGTGGGTACGAGCAGCATCTGGCGCTGATCTATGCCGCCGAGACCCGGTGGCCGGATCAGCCGTTCTGGCAACGGCGCTCAGCCGCCGCTTAAGGGTTTTTCCATGTAGCGGACGGTCTTGGCCCCACCGTACAGCACGGCTTGCCCGACCTCCTTGAAGCCGAGTTTGGCGTGAAACGCGTCGGAGCCGGGGTTCGGCGGATTCAGGTTGACCTCACATCCAACCCGGTCGTGTGCCTCGTTCCGCGCGAGATCGAACAGGTGCTCATACAACCGACGGGCCAGACCTCGCCCCCGCGCCGCCTCTCCGACGATGATCCGGTCCACATAGGCGAACCGGTCATGCCGCGCCTTGAACCATTGGAAGTTCGGACTGGCATAGGCAGAGTCCTGATCCATGGCGATCAGCAGGGCAGCGCCCTCGCCAATCGCCAGGGCCCGCCAGGACACGGCCAGCAGATCCTGCAGACTGTCCGGGTCCAGCTCCGACGTCTCCGTCTGGTTCGCGGTGTTCAACGCAAGGAGCACTGCCGGATCGACGCTTTCTGCCGCAACGATCCGATCGCTCATCGTTGCGTGTTGGCACCACGGACCGGCACGCCGTACTCGCGATGGCAGATCTCCGCCAATTTGGCGATGCCCTCCCGAATGGTCTCGATCGGTGGGTTCGCAAAGCACAGCCGCAGACTGTGGCGCCCGGTTTCCGGATCCGCCACCCATTCCGCGCCCGGGTTGATCGCCACACCCTCGGCCCCCGCGATCTTGGCGAGGTGGGTGGTATCGATCTGCTCGGGCAGCGTCACCCAGACGAAGATTCCACCGGCCGGTGCGGTGAACTCGGCGGTGGTACCGAACTCTTTTGCCAGGGCTTCGACAATCGCATCCCGCTTTCCCCGAAGCCGGAGATTGAGGGCGTCCACATGCTCGTGGAACTTGGCCGCGTATTCGGACATCACCATCTGCTCTAGCGCACCGGTTCCGCCGTCGCTCTTGACCGCCAGCAACCGGCTCATCACCGGCCAGTCGGCGACGATGTAGCCGAGCCGCAGCGCCGGCGCGATCGATTTGGAGAACGAACCGCAATAGATCACCCGACCCTCGGTATCGAGCGCCTGGATCGCCGGCGGACGCCCCCCCTCCCAGATCAGATCGGCATAGCAGTCGTCCTCGAAGATCGGCACGTCATGGGCCTTGGCGATCTCCAGCATCTCGCGCCGCCTTTCCTCCGGCAGGATCGAGCCTGTCGGATTCTGCACGGTGGGGATGGTGTAGATGTATTTCGGCTTGATGCCCTTGGCCTTCAGCCCGTCCATTACCTCGCGCAGATGATCCATCCGCATCCCGTGCGCGTCCAGGTCGACCCCGACCCAGTTCACGCCCAGGCGCGCCAGACGGGTCATGGTCCCGCCGTAACAGGCTGCCTCGATCACCACCGTATCGCCGCGCTCCAGCAGCACCTCATTCACCAGATCCAGGGCCTGGAGCGAGCCGGAGGTCACCAGCACCTGGTCTTCGGTGATATCCATCGCCGCCCGATCCTTCAGCAGACCGGCAATCGCTTTGCGAAACGGCAGATAACCCTGCGGGCCGGACCGCATCCCATAGGTCGCAAGGTCCCGGCCGTCGCGCTGGAGGGTCTTGGTCGCCGCCGCGATCAGATCATCGACGGGGACTCCATCCGGGTCATTGTGGCCACCAACGAAATTAAAGGTTGGAAAGCCACCGTACTTTCCGGACGGACCAGGCAGCGTGCGATTGAAGAACGGCGAAAAATCGAAGGGCATGGGGTTTCCTCGGTCACGTGTTTTCGTTGCCGCGAACCTTTCCGCCCCGGTGCAGCCCCGTCAAGGGACTACGGAGATACATTAGCAAAACCTTGATCTATCGAAACTTTTCCAAATAAAGCAAGAAACTAGTATGACGTGTAAAATCGAGTCTATTCTAAGTTCAGAGACGGTCGCCTTAACGATGCCGTCCAAACAAGGGAGAAACGTCATGCCTAAGCAGAACGAACCCCATATCCCCAGCAAATCAAACGATGACACCCCGAATTCGCGGGACTTATCGCGTCGCGGCCTTATGGCGGGAGCCGCCGCGATCGCGGGCCTCACCGCTATGGCGCCAGAGGCCTTCGCGCGCAATTTCGGTCCGGGCTCCGAGCCTGTCCGCTACCCGGACCCGGACATCATCAGCCTCGATCCGCGCTTCAACAGCCTCAAGCTCGGCAACACCCCGATCGAGCGGGTCTACACCGGCACGCTTTGGGCCGAGGGGCCGGCTTGGAACGGCGCCGGGCGCTATCTGATCTGGAGCGATATTCCGAACGACGAGCAGCTTCGTTTTGTCGAGGAGGACGGGCACGTCTCACGCCGCTTCCGCTCGCCGTCCGGCAACAGCAATGGCAACACCTTCGACTATCGCGGCCGTCAGATCTCCTGCCAGCACGGCCCGCGCAAGGTGGTCCGCTACGAATACGACGGCAGCGTCACGGTTCTGGCGGAGGAATTCGAGGGTGAGGGTTTCAACGCCCCGAACGACGCCATTGTTCATCCGAACGACGGTGCGATCTGGTTCACCGATCCGGGCTATGGCGGCTTGATGAATTATGAAGGCAACCGGCTCTCCACCGGCTCACCGCAACCGATCCGCAAGGAGGCCGTCTACCGGATCGACGCCAATTCCGGGGCGATCACCAGGGTGACGGACGCGCCCTTCAAGCCCAACGGGCTTTGCTTCTCTGCCGACTACAAAAAGCTCTATGTGGCCGATACCGGAGTCTCCCATTACGCCGACGCAAAGAGCCAGATCTGGGAGTTCGATATCACCGGCAACGACGACAAGCTTGGCACGGGCAAGACCTTCGCGAGCATGGAGTTCAACGGCAAGACCGGGTTCGCGGACGGCATCCGCTGCGACGAATTCGGCAACATTTGGTCGAGCGCCGGCTGGGTCGGCGACGGCTATGACGGCGTCCACGTGTTCGCGCCGAACGGAGACCGGATCGGCCAGATCCGCCTGCCTGAGATCTGCTCGAACGTCTGCTTCGGCGGCAGCAAGCGCAACCGCTTGTTCATGACGGCAAGCCAGTCGCTGTACTCGGTCTATACCGAGACAACCGGCGCCCATATCACCTGACGGTCGGGTCCGGGGCGGTCGCGAAACCGCCGCCCCGGAACTTCCGGCTTTCGTTATCGGCTGAAGCTGCCACCACGGGAACCCATGCCGCCGTCGACGGTCAAGATCGTGCCGCTGACATAGCTGGCTTTGGGCGAGCACAGGAAGGCGATCACATCTGCCACTTCAGGTACGGTCGCTGCCCGGCCCATGGGCATGCCGCCCATCAGGCTCTGCCAGTTGTCCTCGTTGCCCTCGGCCTTCGCACGGGTCTTCAGCAGGCCGATCAGCCGCTCGGTCTGGGTCGGCCCCGGGCTGACGCCGAACACCCGGACGCCATCCTCAAGGCCATGCCCTCCCAGCGCGCGGGTCATCGCGTTCAGCCCCGCATTTCCTGTGGTTCCCGCCACATAGCCGAAGTCCGGCTTGTCGGCGGCAAGTCCGGTCACGTTGCAGATCACGCCATGCCCACGCTTGCGCATGGCGGCGTAGAAGGCGCGCGACATGTTGATGTAGCCGAACACCTTCAGCTCCCAGGCCTTCCGCCAGATCTCCTCGGTGATGGTCTCGATATCGCCGCCCGGAATGGCCCCCGCATTGTTGACCAGGATATCCGGCAGATCGCCGGCCAGCAGACCGTCGATGGCGCCGCTGTCCGACAGGTCGGCCGCGTGGGCGGTCGCTTTCACGCCATGATCACGGGTGATCTCGGCTACCGCGGTCTCCAGCAGATCCAGCGACCGGGACACCAGACGCACATGGCAGCCCTCCGCCGCCAGGGCCTCGGCCACGCCGCGCCCGATCCCCTTGGATGCGCCGGTGATCAGCGCCGTCTTACCCTTCAAACCCAAATCCATGTCTCGTCCCTCGTCTCTGGTCTTGTGTGTTGTTGTTCTTAGCCCGCCAACAGATCATCGACTGCCTGGCGCAGGAAAGTCGCATCCTCAGGGTTCAGCGACGGGTTGCCCGCCCGATGCCCCCAGATCGATTCAATCGGCCGGAACTCGGCATTCGGCATCTGTTTGGTCTCGACCTCGCTGTCATGGACGGTGAAGTAGAGATCGGTCCGCCCCGGCATAATGATCGATGTCGCTGTGATTGCCCCGAGGGCCTTGGTGAGATCGCCATTGTAGATCGGGTTGTCCGAGATGTCCGACAGCTCCCAGGTCTTCAGCATCGACAGCAGGTCGTCGCCCGAACGGCGGATGAAATTGCCCTCCCAGCTCCGAACGATCCAATCCTCGAGATCGGAGAACCCGGCCTTCTCGTAGAGTTTCTCACGATAGAACGCCTGGCTCATCGCCCATCCCGCATAGACCCGTCCCATGGCCCGCAGCCCGGTGACCGGCTTCTCCGCGAAATACCCGTCACGCCAGGCCGGATCGGCGGTCAGGGCCGCGCGCACCCCATCGATGAACACCTTGTTGTGGATCGAGGTCCGCGCCGATGTGCAGACAGCACAGATCCGCTCGACCATGTCTGGGAAGACCGCACCCCAATGCAGCGCCTGTTGGCCACCCATCGACCAGCCGTAGACCAGTGCGATCTTTGAGACGCCGAACACCTCCTCCACGAGCCGCTTCTGGGCCTGGACGTTGTCCCAATGGGTGAACACCGGGAACCGACCTTGGCCGAACGGCTCCCCCAGATTGCTGGGGGAGGAGGATTGGCCGTTGCCGAATTTGTTTGGGATCACCACAAACCACTTGCTGGAGTCCAGGATCCGGCCCGGCCCGATCAGCCACTCGGTATCACCATGCTGCGCACCGTAGGATGTCGGATACAAAATGAGGTTCGAACGATCAGGTGCCAACTCGCCATAAGTGCTGTAGACCAATTTGGCGTTCGGGATCGTCATGCCCTTCTGCAGGGCTGTCGGTCCCAACTCGAATGTCTTCACGTCGCCCACGGTCTATCCCCCCATTTTGTGAACCGAGATGACCCAATCTAGCGCTGAATCCGTCGCCGAACAGAACCCCTCTCGGCACGACACCCAACCCAATCCGATCAGATGGCTCGTCCTGTTCGGTGTATGGGGGGTCTATTTCAGCTTCGGTCTGACCATTGCCGGCCTCGCGCCGCTGATTGGGCCGATCACGCGCGACCTGGAAATCAGCCACACCGCGATGGGCGGCGTACTGGGCATCTGGCAGCTGATCTACATCATGGTGGCGGTTCCCTGCGGGGCCTTCCTCGACCGGGTCGGCGCCCGGCGGGCCCTGTTCATTGGGGCCCTGATCATCGCGGGGTCCGGCATGCTGCGCGGGATCGCGGATGGGGTTCTGATGCTCTATCTCGCCGTTGGCCTGTTCGGGGTCGGTGGTCCGATCGTTTCCGCCGGCGCCCCCAAGGTGATCGCGCGCTGGTTCAGGGGCTCGGAGCGCGGTCTGGCGATGGGCATGTACATCACAGGACCGAACCTCGGGGCCATCGTGTCGTTCTCGCTGACGAATTCGGTCCTGATGCCGGCCTTCGACAACGACTGGCGGCTGGTTCTGCAGGTCTGGGCGCTGGTGGCCTTCATTGCCGGCATCCTCTGGCTGCTGATTGCCAGCCTGCGTCCGGTCCGATCACGCGATGACGCCGAGGAGGCTGCCACCAAGAAGGCGCCGCAGATGGAGACCATCAAGGCGTTGGTGGCGATCCCGGCGGTTCGGATCCTGTTGGTGATGAGCGTCGGAATCTTCATGTACAATCACGGCCTCAGCAACTGGCTGCCGGAACTGCTGCGGGTCTCCGGCATGACGCCGGTGGAGGCCGGCTACTGGGCGACGGTGCCGACCGTGATCGGTATCCTAGGCGCGCTGACTATCCCACGCCTTGCCACACCGGACCGCCGCTTCAAAATCCTGGCCATCCTGTTCGTGGCGGCCCTCGCCTCCTGCATTCTGATCGAGATGGGCTGGACGCCGGGACTGATGGTCGGGCTGATCCTCCAGGGGATCGCCCGCTCTTCCCTCATGACGGTGGCGATCCTGACCCTTGTTGAAACGCCCGGTGTGGGCGAAGAGCGGGCCGGGACCGCAGGGGGGCTGTTTTTCTCCGCGGCCGAGATCGGCGGCGCCGGGGGACCGTTCATGCTGGGTCTACTCTATGACGCGACCGGCGGGTTCAAGGCGGGCCTGATCCTGCTGGGCATTCTGTCAGCCTTGATGTTGTTTTGTGTGGCGGCTCTTGCAAAACTCGGTAAGCCTCGTTAGGAATTTTTTAATGTTGGGTTGAAATACTCGGCTCGGAAATGCCTCATTGAGCAGAGTTTTGATCAATGACTGATAGAACATTTGCTGATACGGGTCGCGAACTGGCCGTCACCTACCTGCGTGACGGTCCGTTGGTCGGCCCCGACAGCCCGTTTATCAAATTCCAGCAGCGCCTGCGTCTAACTCACGCCGACCACGTCATGCGGCCGGAAAGCGTTCCGGTCGATCTGGTCGCGGAAATGGGGTTCCTCGGACGCACGCATATCGTCGATTGTTCGGCTGATGATCCGGAAAATTACCGCTTCGTCTACTATGGGCGCGACGTTCTGATGGAGAACGGGCGCAATTTCGAAGGCCAGCGCGTCCGCGACGCAAGCTGGCGTGCCGTGAGAGATTTCGGAGCCGGCGAATACAGCCGGATCAAGACCAGGGCGGCGGGAGATTTCTCAGCCGATTTTTCCCGCGTTTCCTATATCTCGGAGGATACGAGTTTCTCCTATCGCCGGATGGTTCTGCCACTTTCGAAAACCGGCTCCGATGTAACCCATCTTTTGGTGTCCATCCTCCTCGAGGATGTCACAATCGGCGGATAGGGTCTCGAAATCCTGCCCGCCTCCGGATCGGTGGCGTCCCCACCGGTCGCCGACACTTCGGGATTGGTCGACGACCCGAGCGCAATCCGTTAAAACCCAACTCACGCCCCGCGGTCGACATCGAGCGCGTTGGGACCCCTTTGCACCCTCCTCGGTTGACCCCCATATGGCTTTCACATTTCGCAGCACCGCCCTTGGCAGATCCCTCCAAGCGAGCGTCTTCCTTCTGATCCTCACGGTCTTCGCCGCGTTTTCGACCGGCGGCATGGCCCAAGACAGCGGTTCGACGGACGCGGTTGCTGACAATCGGGCGTCCCTCGAACGTCTGCTCCAGACCATCGAGGATCCCGACAAGCGTGCGGCATTGCTGCAGGACATACGCGGTCTGCTGCAAATCTCGGAGGGCGCCGGCACGCCGGAGACGGTCCCCCAACCGCAGAACAACCACGGTCTGACCGACCAGTTATCGGATGTGGTCAATGAGCAGACCAACCGGGTGACCCATGTCTTCGACCAGGTCGTTCGGGCGATCCAGGCTATTCAGGCCCTGCCGGACTGGTTGCAACAACAGGCAACCGATCCTCGGCGGCAGGCGTTCTGGATCGAGATCGCCACCGTCGGTATCGGCTTTCCGATCCTGGTGGCCTTGCTGGCTCGGTGGCTGGCGGCATTGATCCTGGGCCGTGCCATCCGACGGGTTCGCGCGACCGAACCGAAGAGCATCCCCGGAAGAATTGCCACCGCGACAATCGTCACGATCTTTCAGGCGCTGACCGTCGCAGCGGTTCTTGCGGCCGGTTGGCTGGCCCTGAAGGCCGTCGGGCGCAGCCCTGAGGCGGACTCAATCGCCCGGGTCCTGATCCTTGCGATCGCCATCCAAAGCGCTGTCGGG
>CALAHL010000410.1 GCA_937891725.1 uncultured Rhodospirillaceae bacterium
CGGGTCGAGTGATAGCCGTAGCCCATCGCCTGATCCTGCAGATCGCACTCGCCGCCCTGATCGCAGATCGGGCAATCCAGCGGGTGGTTGATCAGCAGGAATTCCATCGTGCCCTTCTGGGCCTTCCGGGCAAGCTCGGATTTGGTGTGAACCACCTGACCCTCACCTGCCGGGAACGCGCAGGACGCGACCGGCTTCGGGGCCTTCTCGACCTCGACCAGACACATGCGGCAATTTCCGGCGATAGACAGCCTGTCATGGTAACAGAACCGCGGAACCTCTGCCCCGGCGGCCTCGCAGGCCTGCAGCAGGGTGGAGCCGGCCGGAACCTCGACCTCAACTCCGTCGACCGTAAGCTTGGGCATTTTTTCTGCTCCCCTTACTCGGCTGCAACGGAGGCGGGCGTCTCAAACACCGGCGCACCCGACTTGCGGGCCGCGATGCGACGCTCCATCTCCGGACGGAAATGACGGATCAGACCCTGAATCGGCCAGGCAGCCGCATCACCCAGTGCGCAGATCGTATGACCTTCTACCTGGCGGGTGACCTCTTCCAAGGTATCTATCTCTTCAGGCTCGGCCTCGCCACGCACCATCCGCTCCATGACGCGCCACATCCAGCCGGTCCCTTCGCGGCACGGCGTGCATTGGCCACAGCTCTCGTGCTTGTAGAACGCACTCAGCCGGGCGATCGCCTTCACCACGTCGGTTTCTTTATTCATCACGATGACGGCGGCGGTCCCAAGGCCCGACCGAACCTCCCGCAGCGAGTCGAAATCCATCAGGATGTCGTCGCAGGTCGCCTTGGGCATCAGCGGCACCGAAGAGCCGCCGGGGATCACCGCCAGCAGATTGTCCCAGCCGCCGATCACGCCGCCGCAATGCTTCTCGAGCAGTTCCTTGAGCGGGATGCCGAGCTCTTCCTCGACATTGCAGGGATTGTTCACGTGTCCTGAGATGCAGAACAGCTTGGTACCAGTGTTTTTCGGCCGCCCGATGCCCGCGAACCACTCGGCCCCGCGCCGCACGATGGTCGGTGCGACCGCGATCGACTCGACATTGTTCACCGTGGTCGGGCAGCCATACAGACCGACACCGGCCGGAAACGGCGGCTTCAGGCGCGGTTGGCCCTTCTTGCCCTCAAGGCTTTCCAGGAGAGCCGTCTCCTCGCCGCAGATATAGGCGCCAGCACCGCGATGAAGGAACACATCGAAATCGTACCCGGACCCGCAGGCATTCTTGCCGATCAATCCGGCCTCGTAGGCCTCCTCGATCGCATGCTGCAGGTGCAGGGCCTCGTTGTAGAACTCACCCCGAATGTAGATGTAGGCGGCTTGGGCGCGCATCGCGAAACCGGCGACCAGACAACCCTCGACCAGTTTGTGCGGCTCATGCCGGATGATTTCGCGATCCTTACACGTGCCCGGCTCGGACTCATCCGCGTTCACCACCAGATAGTGCGGCTTTCCGGTGTTCTGCTTGGGCATGAACGACCATTTCAGACCGGTCGGAAAGCCCGCCCCGCCACGACCGCGCAGCCCCGACGCCTTGACGATCTCGACAACGTCTTCCGGTGTCTTGGTCAGGATATCCTTGGTATTGGACCAGTCGCCCCGCTTGCGGGCGCCCGCCAACTTCCAATCGAACCAACCGTAAAGATTGGTGAAGATGCGATCCTCGTCCTTCAGCATCAGTCGTCTCCACCGCCGCCCGTGCCCTGGTCCTGGAACCATACCGGCACGCCGTCCTTGTCCTTGAGCGAGACCAGCGAGGTCGGCCCATCCTTCGACATCGACCCCTGACGGCCCTTCACCGAACCCACAGACGGTGCCTCGCCCTTTTTCAGGCTTTCAAGCAGGGCAACCGTGCTGTCGTAGTCGAGATCCTCGTAGAAATCGTCGTTCACCTGGAGGATCGGCGCATTGCAGCACGCCCCCAGACATTCGACCTCCAGCAGCGTGAAGCGGCCGTCACTGGTTCTCTGATGATTGTCCAGGCCGAGCGTGTCCTTGATCGCACGCATCATCTCGTTCGAGCCGCGCAACCAGCAAGGCGTCGTCGTGCAGGCCTGCAGGAACCACTCCCCGACCGGCTCGAGATTGTACATCGTGTAGAAGGTCGCGACCTCCAGGACCCGGATCCGCGCCATCCCAAGCCGCTCGGCAATCACGCTGATCGCCGCCATCGGAATCCAGTTCTCATGCTGGCGCTGCGCCAGATCCAACAGC
>CALAHL010000411.1 GCA_937891725.1 uncultured Rhodospirillaceae bacterium
CCTGGGCGCCACCCTGGGCTCGGTCGAGGTCAGCTACGCCAACAACTTCACCCGGATATCAATCGAGGCGACCGCGACAGCGCCGACCTATTTCGCGAAGATTCTCGGCACCGACAGTGTGGAGGTCAATGCCCGCGCCGTGGTGGAACGGACAATCCCGGCGGTCGAAATGGCCTTGGTGATGGACAACACGGGCTCCATGCGCAGCAGCAACAAGATCGGTGCGATGAAGCAGGCGGCACGCGACCTGATCGATATTCTCAAGCCGGAAGGCAGTCTCAACGATGACGTCTGGATCGGATTGGTTCCTTACACCGCCACGGTCAATATCGGCCCGCAGCACGCCGACTGGCTCCACCCGAACGACCGCGTGCATGTCAGTAAGATCGATTTTCTGACCAGTTCTTGGAAAGGCTGCGTGGAGGCGCGCAAACTGGGTGGCGACGAATCTGACCTGACCCCGGCAGAGGCTCCGTTCATCGCCTATTACTATGGCTCAGACGTCGACAACAGGTGGTGGCCGCCCACCGGCACGATCGATGAGCGCAACAGCGCTGAAAACAACGGTCGCGGACCGAACCTGGGCTGCGGCCCGCCGATCACCTTTCTGACCAGCGACCGGGACGAGATCCTGCTCGGAATCGACAAAATGCTGCCATGGCACCGAGGGGGCACCTTGGGAAATCTCGGCTTGTCCTGGGGATGGCGGATGCTGTCGCCGCGTTGGCGGGGCGTCTGGGACAACGATCCCGCATCGGCTCGACCGGTCGACTACAACGATCCGGCCATCGACAAGATCGCGATCGTGATGACCGACGGCCAGAACCAACTTTACGATTGGCCGGACCATGGGCCGAACAATGGTGTCGGTCCCTTGGGGTCGGATTTCAGCGCATATGGCCGACTGCAAACCTTCGGATTTCCGAGCCTGGATGCGGCGCGGCGCGAGGTCGATTCCCGGTTTGCTCGGACCTGTCAGACCATGAAAGCCAACGGGATCCAGATCTATACCATGACCTTCGGCGCCACGCCGGACCGGGACACCCAGGCCCTCTATCGGCACTGCGCCTCGAACTCCGACAACTACTTCCACGCCCCAAGCAACGACGACCTGATCGAGGCCTTCCATACGATCGGCCGACGGCTGGTCACCCAGCGCATCGTCGAATAACAGGAGACCGGATCATGACCGTGCTTCAAACCCGTCTCGGCCTTAATTCCAATGCCTTTCGCGGAGACATTCGCGGCAGTGTCGCCACCGAATTCGCCACCACCGGCGCCGCCCTGATCCTGATGCTGCTGACCTTGCTGGAAGGGGCCGGCATGATGATGGCACAGGGGGTCATGGACAACGCGGTGAACCGCGCTGCCCGATACGGCATGACCGGTGCCGGCGGCGACTTTGCCGCACGTGAAAGCCAGATCGTCGAGATCATCCGCAGTTCGACCTTCGGGCTGCTCGATCCGGACAAGATCGCGATCGACACCCATGCCTATGACAGTTTCTCCAGCGTCGGCGCCAGCGAGGCTGTGTTCGATACCAACGGCAACGGCGTCCTGGACGCCGGCGAGAGCTTTGACGACAAGAATGGCGACGGTATTCAGCAGATCTCCACCGGCACCTCAAGCCCGGGTGGGGCCGGCGAAGTCGTGGTCTATCAAGTCGTCTACAAGTGGAAGGGCCTGACCCCGCTGATGACGAAGACGGTCGGCGAGATCACGCTACGCGCCAATCTGCCGGTCAAGAACGAGGTGTTCTGATGACCGGCCTCCGGCATCTGCTCGCCGATCGCCGGGGCGTGGCCGCCCTGGAAGCGGCTCTGGGGATCATGATGTTAGCCATGCTGACGGCGGCTGCGGTTGACCTGGGTCGTTATCTTCACACCAATCTGAAGGTCCAGAACGTGGCGGAGACCGTTGCCAATCTCGTAACCCGCGAGCAGGAATTGACGCGCGCCGATTTCAACCAATTCTTCGCGCCGGTCGGTCACGTGGCCGCCCCATTGGATTTCCCGACTTTCGGCCTGGTGATTGTCAGTGGTGTCTCAATCGACGTGAACGATATCCACCGGGTTCGCTGGCAGCAGATCGGGGGCGGCGCA
>CALAHL010000412.1 GCA_937891725.1 uncultured Rhodospirillaceae bacterium
CCGTGAACCCTTGCTCGACCATCCGAACGGCGATCTCGGCGGCCATGTCCGGGTCGTTGTAGACATTGGGCTTTTCGGGGTCGGGATAGACATCGCCCGCCGCAGGATACAGATAGGTATAGCTCCGAAGCCGTTCATGCACCTTGCCGCCGAGCAGGTCGTAAACCGGGCGTCCCGCAGCTTTGCCGACGATATCCCAGCACGCCATTTCCAACCCGCTCAGGACGCCCATCACCGTGACGTCCGGGCGCAGGGTGAAGCCGGCGCCGTAGGTGCGGTGCCAGAGCTTCTCGATATGATGGGGATCGCTGCCCTCGAAATGGCGCTGAAACACCTCGCGCGCCATCGCCGCGCACAGCTCGGGTCCGAAGGTCGCATTGTAGATCTCGCCGACCCCGGTGATGCCGCAGGCGGTTTTCAGCCGCAAGAGAATGAAGTAGCGGCCCCCGTGACGCGGCGGTGGGTTGGCGACCACAAAGGTCTCAATGCTCTCAAGCTTCATACTGTCCCCGTTCTTTCGGCCTGTTCGCTGACCTGTCAACCGCGCGCGTCCTCCAGGATCATGTCCGCCGCCCGCATGGCAAGCATCAATGTCGGCGCGTTGGTGTTGCCCGATGTGATGTTCGGGAAGGTCGATGCATCGACGACGCGCAAGCCGTCGATATCGTGAACCCGCAACCGGCTGTCGACAACCGAGGTCGCCGAAGTCGCGCCCATTCTGCAGGTACCGCAGGGATGAAAAACCGTCGAGGCGCGACTGCGGAAATCATCAAGCATGTCGTCGTCCGTCATTTGCCGAATGTCCGGTGTTTTGGTCGATCGGGTGACGCGGCGCAATGTGGGGGCTGCCAGGAGGTCACGGATCAGTTTGCCGGCCCGGATGGCGCCCAGCCGGTCTTCTTCAGTCGCTAGGGAATTCGGATGGATCAGCGGGGCATCCCGCGGATCGGGAGAGGCAATCCGGATCTCGCCTCGGCTGGTCGGCCGGCACGGTTGCGCGGACAGGAGGTATCCAGGTTTGCGGTCCATATGTGGCTTGCCCGAGGCCGATACCGAGTAGGAGGCGGGGTTGCAGAAGATCTGAATGTCCGGGGCTGAGTCGGGGCCGCCGGATCGTATGAAACCACCCACCTGGTTGACCGGCACGCTCAACGCGCCTCTGCGCGTCACGGCGTACCGGAGTCCAGCTCCAACCCGCCCGAGCCAGCGCCCGAGCACCGTGTTCAGGGTCGGCTCTGTCGCCTCGTAGAGGTGAGAGATTGCGAGGTGGTCCTGCAGTCCCTTTCCGACCTGCTTGAGGTCCCGGAGGACGGGTATGCCATGGGATTGCAGAAGATCTTGCGGCCCGATGCCCGAAAGCTGCAGGATCTGAGGGGAATTCACGGCGCCCGCACTGACGATGATCTCCGCGTTCGCTTCGCAAACGTGTTCGGTCCCGCCGACCCGATAGTGAACCCGCGAGAGGCGGTCGTCCTTTGTGCTCAGCCGGGTGACGAGCGCGTTTGCAACGACCCGCAGGTTCGGACGCCTCAGAGCCGCGCGCAGGAAAGCATCGGCGGCCGAGACCCGATATCCGTTCCGGACCGTGCTGCAGAAATAGGTAAGACCTTCCTGCTCCCGATCGTCGGTCGACCGCAGAACGGGCCAGCCGATATCCCGAGCGGACTCGAGAAACCGGGACGAGAAAGGGTGCATCTGGTCCCGCAGGTCCGAGACGCAAAGCGGGCCGACACCGCGCACGGTCGGCTCGCCTTGGTCGCCAAAGCCGCGAAAGATCTCGAGGTTCAGAAAGGCGCGCCGGACCGCTGCCCAATTCCAGCCGTTGGCACCATTGCGTTCCCAGTCGTCGAAATCGTGGGGCAATCCGCGCACATAGGCCATGGCGTTGATCGAACTGCATCCGCCTATCACCTTGCCGCGCGGCCAATAGATCGAGCGGGAGGCGAGACCGGGATCGGCCTGGGTCCGATACGCCCAATTCACCCGACGGTCCGAAAAAGTGAAGCCGTAACCGATGGGAACCTTGATCGCCAAGCGGGCGTCGGACCCGCCGGCCTCAATCAGCAGAACCCTGTGACGGCCAGACGCGGTCAGGCGATCGGCCAAGACACAGCCGGCCGATCCGGCACCGACGATCACATAGTCGTAGTTTCCTGAGTCGTATTCGATTGGTGGTGCAGGTCGCATCACAGGTGCCTTCCGATATCGCATAGGAAGGTCACCGCAGGCACTGGCTCACCGCAAACAATCGGTTCTTAGGCTTAGGGGTCATTTCTGTTGATAGCAGAACAATGCGTTTTCCCCTCGAGGCCTCGTTCTGCTAAAGGATAT
>CALAHL010000413.1 GCA_937891725.1 uncultured Rhodospirillaceae bacterium
ATTCTCAGTGGAAATTATTCGCTAAACCGGCTCACTTCTCAGTGGAAATCAACAGGAACCCGATTAAAATCGCACATTTCTTCTATTTGGCGCGACTCGGACGGAAGTAACGCACCCACTATTCTTCCGTCCAAAGGAAGTTAACTCACATGCCCGCAGCTCAACCTACCAAAGCCTCTATCTCAAACGTCCTGAAAAGTCTGGTCGCCTCCGGCCTCCAGCCCGGCATCGTCCGCGTCCACCCGGATGGGTCGTTCTCGGTCGATATCGCCGGAAACACAAATGAAGCGCCCACTGGGCAACTTGCAACCTCCACTAAGTCGAAAGCCGCCTCCGACGCGAAGATCGCCTGCGACTGGGAAGACGGAATATGAAGATCAATAAAACTTACGACGGCCTGTGTGAAGAAAAAACGCAGGCCGGGTCGACCCGCTGGCGTGTCCGCGTGGAAGGGAACAAGACCAAAAAGATCACAATTCCCGTTGGACCACATCATGATCGTTTTGAGGATCATTATGTGGCCGCACGGGCTGGGCTGAAGGTTGTCTTAAGTGAGAAACCAAAGCCCACAAAATACTCGCTCGAAGCACTGTGCGCAGAATATATCGAATGGATGACGTTGCAAGGCGAGGCCGGGAATTTACGGGCTACGACAATTGCTGGTCGCACGACCGGATTGACTAAAGCGTGCAGCTTTCCCTCGCCAAACAAAAAGAAGCGCATGGGTGAAATGACCTGTGATCTTCCGATCGAAGCGTTCGCGCATATCCGCGACTCCTTTGGTGTGCTCACGGGGGCCGCGCATACCTGTCTTAAGGCTCTTCGTGCCGCTTACCGATGGGGTGAGCAGAAGGGCTATCCGATCGATAGTCCGATCTTCAAAGTCAGGAGTCATCATGTGGAGAAGGGTGGTGCAACACCTTGGACAGATGCTGACGCAGAAAAATTTCTTGCGTATCACGGCCCGGGCACAATGGCGCGCCGATGGTTTCTTCTTGCCGAGGCGACAGCAGGTCGGATCGGTGACATGCACACACTTGGACCGCGTCATGAATTGACGCGGAATGAGCGTCTCTACATCCGCTTCCAGCCGTCAAAAAAAGGATCTTCCGAGGTCCAACTCCCGCTGCCATGGAACTTCATGCTGGAAGCCGCAAATCTTCCAGAGAACGCTTCGGCCTATCTTCTGAAGAGGAACGGCGACCCGTTTGCATCATCGGGATCTCTCGACAACGCTGTTCGCAAATGGATCATCGCGGCGGGCATGTGCGAGCCGATTCTCGATGATAACGGCGATCCCGAGCTGGATGAGAAAGGGAAGCCCAAGATGCGTGCAATGCGTTCCCAGCATGGCATTCGCAAGCGCCGCGCCGAGCAAATCGCGCAAGCGTCAGGTTCGGTCTATGAGGTCATGGCCTACCTGTCGCACAGCGACCCCAAGACCGCTGCGATCTACACGAAGCGTGTGGACCGTGCTGTACTTGCCGAGCGCGCATTTTTGCTTGCAGAAGAAGCTCGCAAAAACCAGAGTGTCCCACGCCCCGATAA
>CALAHL010000414.1 GCA_937891725.1 uncultured Rhodospirillaceae bacterium
CTCCGAAGGGGCTCTGGCCAAGCGCCGCGCGAACGCGACCCTGGTCAGCTACATGACCCCGCCGCTGGCCGCCGCAGGTCTCTACAAAGGGCTGCTCGATCTGAAGGCGACGCTGGAGCGCTGGCGTTCTGCCGGACCGGAGGCCGAGGGCGAGCGGTCGGAACTCCTGGAACTGTTGCAAGCCCAGGCGGCGGAGGTCGATCTGGCCACCGCGTCCCCCTCTTGGGCGGACCCCGAGACCGAAGCCGGCAAACTGTCGGCTCAGATCCTCCAGTTGGAATACGAGCTGATTCCGCACGGGCTGCACATTGTCGGACGGGTGCCGAGCGTCGAGGGCCGCATCGATATTCTCGCCTCCATGGCGGAGGCGGCCCACGGTACGATCGTTCCCCGGGAGGTGCTGGCGTCCCTGATTGAGGGGGTCGCGCCGAAAAAACTGGCCGCCGCCCACGGTGTGAATGTCGGGGTTCTCATCAGGCTGGCCGCGACCGACCGGTTGGTCACGTCGAAGTCCGAGCTTCCGGGCGTGATTGCCGCCCTCGACGGACGGTTCATTCGGCCGGCACCTGGCGGCGATATTGTCCGGACACCGGAGGTTCTGCCGACCGGCCGAAACGTGCACGGCTTCGATCCGTTCCGCATTCCCTCGGCCTTCGCGATGGCGGACGGCGCGCGTCAGGCACAGCGCCTGCTCGATACCCATTTGGCGACCGGGCAGCCGATGCCGCGCACGGTGGCCCTGGTGCTCTGGGGAGCCGACAATCTGAAATCCGAGGGCGGGCCGATCGCGCAGGCGCTGACCCTGATGGGCGCGAAGCCGCGTTTCGACAATTACGGTCGCATCTGCGGCGCCACGCTGGTCCCGCTGGAGGAATTGGGGCGGCCTCGGATCGATGTGATGGCCACCCTGTCCGGCATTTTCCGGGATCTGCTGCCCTTGCAGACCCGGCTTCTGGCCGAGGCCGCCTGGCTGGCCGCCTCTGCTGACGAGCCGGAGGACATGAACTATGTCCGCGCCAACACCCTGGCGCACATGGCGAAAAGCGGGTGTTCGATGGAGACCGCCGCTCTCCGGGTATTCTCGAACGCCGAAGGAGCCTATGGCGCCAATGTGAATCTGCTGGTGGACAGCGGGGCCTGGGATGAAGAAGACGAGCTGGCGGAGGCTTTCACCAAGCGGAAATGCTTTGCTTTCGGCCGCGACGGCAAGAGCAATGCGGAGCCGGCGCTGCTGCAAAGCCTGTTGGGCGGGGTCGATCTCGCGTATCAGAATCTGGAGTCCGTCGAATTGGGCGTCACCACGATCGACCATTACTTCGACACGCTCGGTGGGATCGGCCGGGCGGTGAAAAGCGCCAAAGGGTCGTCCGCGCCGACCTATATCGGGGATCAGACCCGGGGTGAGGGCAAGGTCCGAACCCTCTCCGAACAGGTGGCGCTCGAGACCCGCACCCGCACGCTCAATCCGAAATGGTATGAGGGCATGCTGAACCATGGTCACGAGGGTGTGCGCCAGATCGAGGCGCAGTTCACCAATACCGTCGGCTGGTCGGCCACCACCGGCGAGGTAGAGCCCTGGGTCTATCAGCGCATGACCGAGACCTTCGTGCTGGACGAGGCGATGCGGCGACGGCTCGCGGAGCTAAACCCGAAAGCCTCGGCCCGCATGGCGAACCGGCTTCTGGAAGCCCATGAGCGGAACTACTGGCAGCCCGACGACGCCACGCTTGCCG
>CALAHL010000415.1 GCA_937891725.1 uncultured Rhodospirillaceae bacterium
GGTCACAGCCGAGCGGCCGGCAATGCGACCGTCGCGGCGGCTTGCGCAGCGATGCCTTCCCCGCGCCCGGTGAAGCCCAAGCGTTCCGTAGTCGTGGCCTTGACCGAAACCCGATCGACGGTGAGGCCGCAGATCGCGGCGATTGACGCCCGCAAGGCGTCGCGGTGCGGGCCGATCTTGGGATGCTCGCACAGGATCGTCAGGTCCAGATGCCGGATCACCCCGCCGCGGTCGGATACCCGCCGGACCGCGTCGGCAAGGAACCGGTCGGAGGAGGCACCTTTCCATTTCGGGTCGGTCGGCGGGAAATGGGCGCCGATATCGCCGTCGCCGATCGCACCCAGAATTGCGTCCGTGATGGCGTGGAGCGCCACGTCCGCATCGGAATGGCCCTGCAGCGCCTGGTCGTGCGGGATCGTTACCCCTCCAAGGATCACCCCCGATCCGGGGCCGAGCCGGTGCACGTCGAAACCCGTGCCGACCCGGGTCTCCAACCGTCGTGCGAAAAGCCGCTCCGCCCGGTCGAAATCATCCTCGGTGGTGATCTTCATCGCATCCTCCGACCCGGCGACCAGGCTGACAGACAGTCCGGCCCGCTCTGCGATCTCGGCATCATCGGTGACGGCGAGAGCGTGTTCTGCAGCCCGTCGATGGGCTTCCAGAATCCCTTTGAACCAAAAGCCTTGCGGTGTCTGCGCGCGCACCAGACCGGCGCGTGGGACCGTCTCGGAACTTGTCCCGCCCGACTCCCGTTTCAGAGTGTCGATCACCGGCAGGACGGGAAGGGCGGCGGGACCGGTTGTCAGCGCGTCCAGTACCCGATCGACCATCTCGGGCGGCAGGAACGGTCGGGCGGCGTCATGGATCAGGACCAGCTCCGCAGACGGGGTTCCGGAGCTGACCGCTTCCTGATTCAGCGTCTCCAATCCAAGGCGCACCGAGTCCTGCCGTTCCAGACCGCCGACGATCGGCGCCCCGAGACGATTGGATTCCATCCCAGACAGCGCCGCGTCATAATGGGCGCGGTGGTCTTCCGAGATCACCACGCGGACCTGAGTCACATCACGATGTTCCAGAAAAAGCGCCACACTGCGTCGGAGGATCGGCAGACCCGCAACCGACCTGTATTGCTTCGGCAGGCCGCCACCCGCCCGGACACCCTTGCCCGCCGCGACGATCAAGACGACAACGCGGGAGCGGGGTTCGGCGGTGCGGGCATCCGACACGTTTTCGACCTCAAAATAACGCGGGCAGGTGATTGCGATACCTGAATATCCGCAAACGCGATACCATCAAAGCCTAAGATCAAAAGGTTCAGCCCATCGGGACGCGCGTGGGTCGCCTGCAATACGATCTTGATGTACTCATCGCGCTCTGGTGACCCTTCAACCCGTCGTCACAGCAGCCCTAGCCCGCACGAGCCGATCGGACAGATGACCGCTTTGCCGCCGTTTCCTCTCATCGTCGATTTCGCAGCGCTGATCGCGCTGGTTCCGGCCTCGGTTCTTCCGTTCCGGGACCGAGCCGCGTCGCGCGGCGGATCCTGGGCGATCCAGGGCGTTGCCCTTGCGGGTGCCTTGGTGCTGGTTGCGTGGCGGGTTTCGGTCTCATGGGACAGCGGATTGGCGACCGCCCTTTGGCTGTCGATTGGGGCCACTCTGATCGCCTATGCCTGGTTTGCCGTGCTCAGACGCCCAATCGCCGGACTTCTTCCGTTGCTGGCACCTTATCTGCTGATCGTTGCGACCCTGGCGACGATCCTGGACATTGATCTCCCGCCGGGTGCGCCCGCCGTCGGTAGAGCGCTGCCAGAGCTTTGGGTGGCGCTGCATATCGTCGTTTCGCTGTCGACCTATGCGCTGGTGACGCTTGCGGCCCTGGCTGGTCTGGCCGTGATCCTGAGGGAACATTCTCTGAAAGCGAAGCGCGAGCCCGGCTTTGTGGCGATCCTTCCGCCGATGCGGGAGGCGGAGAGCCTGCAATTCCGGGCCTTGGTTGCCGCCGAGATTGTCCTTGGACTCGGAATTGTCAGCGGAATGGTGTTGGAAGTGGCTGCGGTCGGAACAGCCATCGTCTTCGATCATAAAACGGTGCTGTCCCTTATCGCCTTCGTGGTCCTCGGGGTTCTGTTGATTTCGCACGCCAAGGCCGGACTGCGGGGGCGGCGCGCGTCTCGTTTCGCGCTGGCTGCCTACCTGCTGATCACACTGGCCTATCCCGGTGTGAAAGCGGTCCATCAAATCCTGATCACGGGATAGGCGCGGCACGTTCGGAGACCCTCCAGAGAATTCCCTCATTCTGGACGGGTTATCCCTTGCGTTCCTGCGGTGAGCCGGTAATTATGCACAAGTTTTCGGCATGACAATAGGATGCTTATTTAATGGGCAGTCAGCCTTCGACCAAACTCCAACCCCTTGTAATCGGACCGGTAACGGTTGCCGATCCGGTCGTTCTGGCGCCGATGTCTGGGGTCACGGACCTGCCATTCCGCCGCTTGGTCCGGCGTTTGGGGGCCGGGTTGGTTGTGTCGGAAATGGTGGCGAGCAACGCGGTGCTGCGCGAGGTGCGCGAGGAGATGCACAAGCTGACCGGTGATCGCGCGGAAGAGCATCCGATGGCGGTTCAGATCGCCGGCTGGGAGCCATCGGTGATGGCCGAGGCCGCGCGGATCTGCGTCGACCGAGGGGCCGCGATCGTCGACATCAACATGGGTTGTCCCGCCAAAAAGGTTGTCAACAAGCTGGCCGGCTCCGCGCTGATGCGCGACGAGGCTTTGGCGGCCGAAATTGTCGGGGCGGTGGTGCGGGCCGTCGACGTGCCGGTGACCTTGAAAATGCGACTGGGCTGGGACGACGCAAGCCACAATGCCGCTGCGATCGCACGCACCGCGGAGGATCTCGGTGTTCGGATGATCACCGTGCACGGACGCACCCGCTGCCAGATGTACACGGGCACGGCAGATTGGGCGGCGATCCGGGCGGTCAAGGAGGCCGTAACGGTGCCGGTGATCGCGAATGGCGACATCAACACGCTGGAGGATGTGGACGGCTGCCTGGCACGGTCCGGCGCCGACGGCGTGATGATCGGACGTGGCGCGCAGGGCCGTCCGTGGTTCCTCCGGCAGGTTGCCGAGCATCTGCGGGGTGATGTGATCTCCGGTGAGCCCTCCCTGACCGAGCTTTACGGAATTCTGATCGAGCATCTGGATCATATGCTGCACCACTACGGCGCCGAGACCGGCCTGAGGATCGCGCGCAAGCATGTCGGTTGGTACAGCCAGGGACTTCCGAACTCTGCTGTCTTTCGGCAAGCGGTCAACAACACCATGGATTCGACCGTCGTGTTCCGCGAAATCGAACGGTATTTCGAGGATGTCGCGCCACAGGCGTTGTCGGAGGCCGCATGAACAGATCCGTCCCCAAATTGCCCACTCGGACACGGACACAGCCCCTGGTCGACGCAACGGCAATTTTGAACGCATTGCCCACGGCGGTTTTGGTTTTAGATTACAATGGGATAATAGCCGATATTAATATGGCCGGTGAAGACCTGATCAGCGCCAGCCGGGCCTATGCGACCGGTCGCTCCCTGTACGAATGGATCCCAGAGGACAGTCCGATCGCCCGGATGATCGAGCAGTCCCGCGACCAGCAGGTCAGCCTATCGGACTACGACATGGTGTTGGAAAGCCAGAAGCTTCAACAGCGCACCATCAATCTTCAGGTCGCGCCGGTGCCGGAGCTGCACGGACACGTGGTCCTCAGCATGCAGGAACGCTCAATCGCGTCCACCATGCACCGTCAGCTCAGCTATCGGGGCGCCGCCCGCTCGGTAACAGCGATGGCCGCCATGCTGGCCCATGAGGTGAAGAATCCGCTGTCCGGGATTCGCGGGGCCGCACAGCTGCTGGAGCAATCTGCCAGTGCCGATGACCGCTCTCTGACCAAGCTGATCTGCGATGAGACCGACCGGATCGTGGCCCTGGTCGACCGGATGGAGGTGTTTTCCGATGAGCGCCCGATCAAACGGGGCCCGGTGAACATCCACGAGGTTCTGGAACACACCCGAAAGGTCGCGCAGACCGGATTTGGCCGCCGCATCTCCTTCGTGGAGCGGTATGATCCGTCCTTGCCGCCGGTCTTGGGGAACCGGGATCTGCTGATCCAGGTGTTCCTGAATCTCATCAAGAATTCCTGTGAGGCAGCGCCGGAGGAGGGTGGAGAAGTGGTGCTGACGACCAGCTACCGGCACGGCATGCGGGTCGCGGTGGCGGGTTCTCAGGAGCGGCTGCATTTGCCGCTTCAGGTCACGGTTCAGGACAATGGGCCGGGCGTGCCAGAGGAGTTGCGGGCCAACCTGTTCGAGCCGTTCGTGACCACCAAGACCAATGGCTCCGGCCTCGGCCTCGCCTTTGTTGCCAAGACGGTGGCGGATCATGGCGGGGTGATCGAGGTCGACAGCGTGCCGCGCAAGTCGATCTTTCGGCTGACATTGCCGATCGTGGATCAACCGACCCCGAGACGGGTGCGCCGCCGCGGCGGTACCCCGGTCTACGCGCCTGACGCGGCCCCCAAGGAGAGCGGTAATGAGTGAAACGCGGGCCTCGATCCTGGTCGCGGACGATGACCGGGCGATCCGCACGGTATTAAGTCAGGCGCTGACCCGTCTTGGTCATGATGTGAAGACGACGGGCACCGCTGCCGGGCTCTGGAACTGGGTGGAGCAGGGCGAGGGCGATCTGGTGATCACCGATGTGGTGATGCCGGACGAGAACGGTCTCGATCTGCTGCCGCGCATTCGCAAGGCCCGTCCCGATCTGCGCGTGATCGTGATGAGCGCGCAGAACACGCTGCTGACTGCGGTGAAGGCGAGCGAGCGCGGTGCTTTTGAGTATCTGCCGAAGCCGTTCGATCTGAACGAACTGATGGCGACGGTCCGGAAGGCCCTCATCACTCCGAACAAACAGCAACCTCGCGTCGAGGAACCGGCGGCCCCGTCTCATGACGGGGGCTTGCCGCTGATCGGCCGGTCCCCGGCGATGCAGGAGATCTATCGGGTCCTGGCACGCCTGATGGGCACCGATCTGACCGTGATGATCAACGGTGCCTCGGGTACCGGCAAGGAGTTGGTGGCCCGCGCGCTGCACGACTACGGCAAACGGACCGAGGGGCCGTTCGTTGCGATCAATATGGCTGCGATCCCGCGCGAGTTGATCGAATCCGAGCTGTTCGGGCACGAGAAGGGCGCATTTACCGGTGCCACCATGCGCACCACCGGACGGTTCGAGCAGGCCCAGGGCGGCACGCTTTTCCTGGATGAAATCGGCGACATGCCTCTGGAGGCCCAGACCCGTTTGCTGCGGGTGCTTCAGGAAGGCGAGTACACCACCGTCGGCGGACGCGCGGCGATCCGCGCAAATGTCCGGATCGTGGCCGCCACCCACCGGGATCTGCGGCAACTGATCCGGCAAGGATTGTTCCGGGAGGATCTGTTCTACCGTCTGAACGTGGTGCCGATCCGCTTGCCGGCACTGCGGGAACGGGCGGAAGATGTGCCGGATCTGGCACGGCATTTCTTCTCGCTGATGCCGGCGGAAGGACTTCCGGTCAAGCATTTGGACAAATCCGCACTTGATGTCCTGCAGAGCTATTCGTGGCCGGGCAACGTGCGGGAACTGGAGAACCTGTGCCGCAGGCTCGCAGCCCTCTACACCGAGGATACGATCGGCGCCGAAGCGATCCAGCAGGAACTGAGCGAGGCATCGGACGGTGGCGCAGGATTGGACGGCACAGAGGGCCGCGACGACGAGAGTCTGTCCGAGGCGGTCGAACGACATCTGTCTGCTTACTTCGCGGCCCACGATAAGGACCTGCCGGCGAGCGGGCTGTACGACCGTATCCTTCGGGAGATCGAGCGTCCGTTGATTTCGCTCTGCCTGGGGGCAACCCGCGGCAACCAGATCAAGGCGGCGGAGGTGTTGGGGTTGAACCGGAACACCCTGCGCAAGAAGATTCGCGAGTTGGACATCCCAGTGGTGCGTGGCGTACGGTCCTAGGGCTGGATCGACCACAATAGGGTCTCCGCGGATGACCAGACGAAAAGACCCACGACCATTATGACTGAAGGTCTCGCCCCAATCTCCTATCCGCGGTCGCGGATGACGGAATTTCTGCGCTGGGCCGAGCGGGTTCAGCTGGAGCGTCGGTCGGCGATTGTGTTGGCCGTGCTCGCCATCGCATCCGGCGGATCGACGGCCGCGTTGCTGACCGGCAGCGGCCCGGCGCCTGGGGCCGAGCCAGGTGTGGGCCGATCCCGTGATGGCCCGCT
>CALAHL010000416.1 GCA_937891725.1 uncultured Rhodospirillaceae bacterium
TAAACGAAAAAAACCTTGCGGCCACTGCCAAGCTGCCGTAACCATTGCGTTCAAAGACTGTTAAAAACGTCAGGTGAGGATCGTTTGTCGGACCCCGACACCACTACAGACACGTTCGACCTTTTCGTCATTGGCGGGGGGATCAACGGCTGCGGCATCGCCCGCGACGCCGCCGGACGCGGACTGTCCGTCGCCTTGGCCGAGATGAACGATCTGGCCTCGGCGACATCCTCGGCCTCGACCAAGCTGTTTCACGGCGGCCTGCGGTACCTGGAATATTTCGAGTTCAAGCTCGTCCGGCATGCCCTGGAGGAGCGCGAAACCCTGCTTCGTGCGATGCCGCACATCAGCTGGCCGATGCGGTTCATCCTGCCGTACAGCCCCGACATGCGGTTTGAAGGAGAAACACCCGTCTCTCGGCTGATGAACCGGGTGATGCCGTGGATGAAGGGGCGGCGTCCGGCCTGGGTGATCCGTCTCGGACTGTTCCTTTACGACAATCTCGGAGGCCGAAAGCTGCTGCCTGGAACCGCGACGCTGAAGCTGAACGGCACGCCGGAAGGCGAGCCACTCGACGACCGGTTCAAGGATGCCTACGAATACTCCGACTGCTGGATTGAAGACTCCAGGTTGGTTGTGCTGAATGCCCGGGATGCCGAAGATCGGGGCGCCCAGATCATGGTCCGGACCAAGGTCGAGGCGGCGATGCGCGCCGGCGACCATTGGGACATCACCCTGCGCGATATCGAGAGTGGCGAGCCTCGGACCGTCCAGGCGCGGATGCTGGTGAACGCCGGCGGTCCCTGGGTCGGCGACATCATTCACCAGAAGGTGCATATCAAGTCGAACGAGGGCGTGCGTCTGGTCAAAGGCAGCCACATTGTGACCCGGCGGCTCTACGATCACGACAAGTGCTATTTCTTCCAAGGCGTCGACGGCCGGATCATTTTCGCGATCCCCTACGAGACCGATTTCACCCTGATCGGCACTACGGATTCCGAACATCGCGATCCCGACGTCAAACCGGAGTGCACCCCGGAAGAACAGCGCTATCTGGTGGATTTCGTGAACGGCTATTTCAAGCGGGACATCGGTCTCGACGACATCGTCTGGAGCTATTCCGGGGTCCGGCCGCTCTACGACGACGGTGCCAAGAGCGCCACGGCGGCAACCCGGGACTACACGGTGAAGGTCGATGCGACCGAAGGCGCACCGATCCTCAACATCTTCGGCGGCAAGATCACCACCTACCGCAAGCTCGCCGAAGACGCGATGGACAAGATCGTCCCGTTCTTTCCCGGCACATCGGGTCCCTGGACGGCGGGTGTTGCGCTGCCGGGCGGGGATTTCGGTGTCGCCGAGGTCACCACGCTGATCGACCGGCTTCAAAATGACCACGGATTTCTCACGCCGTTCTGGGCGCGCCGGTTGATCCGGGCCTATGGCACCAAAAGCTGGGAGGTTCTGGGCGAGGCCGCGTCCGAAGCGGATCTGGGCGTCGCGTTCGGGGCGACGTTGACGGAACGTGAGATCACTTGGCTGATGACGCACGAATACGCCCGCACCTCGGAAGACGTGATCTGGCGGCGCAGCAAACTGGGCCTGCGCCTGACCGAGGATGAAATCGCCCGGCTCGAGGACTGGATGCGAAACAAAAGATCGGCACGCCCAGCGGCGGCACAACAGGGATGAGATCCGGATGACGTTGCTCTTGAAAGGCGTCTCGAAAATGGTTGGGGGTCAGACCCACATCCACCCGACGGACCTGGAGCTGCAGAAGGGCACGATGAATGTCCTGCTCGGCCCGACCACGTCCGGGAAGACGTCCCTGATGCGTCTGATGGCCGGGCTCGATGTGCCCTCCTCCGGTCGCGTGTTCTGGGATGGTGAGGACGTCACAGGCCGACGCGTGCAGGACCGCAAGGTCGCGATGGTCTACCAGCAGTTCATCAACTACCCGTCCATGACCGTGTACGACAACATCGCCTCCCCGATGAAACTGGTCGGCAAATCCCGGGTGGAGATCGACAAGGCGGTGCGGGAGACCGCCGAGCTGATGCAGCTGACGCCGATGCTGGACCGAAAGCCGCTGGAGCTTTCGGGCGGACAGCAGCAGCGCTGCGCGCTGGCCCGCGCCCTGGTGAAGAACGCCGGTCTGGTCCTGCTGGACGAGCCGCTGGCCAATCTGGACTACAAGCTGCGGGAGGAGCTGCGCGCCGAAATCCCGAAGATCTTCGAGCGGTCCGGCTCGATCTTCGTCTACGCCACGACCGAACCCGAGGAGGCCCTCCTGCTGGGCGGCAACACCGCCACGCTCTGGGAAGGCCGCGTCACCCAGTTCGGCTCCACTCCCTCGGTCTACCGACATCCGGTCGACGCGACCACGGCGCGGGTGTTCTCGGATCCGCCGATGAATTTCCTGACCGTCCGGAAACGAGACGGCCGGCTGGAGTTCGGCGACGGCCAGTCGGTCCCCGCCCCCACAGGCCTGGCGGACCACGCTGACGGCACCTATACGGCGGGCTTTCGCCCCAACCATCTCGAGCTCAGCCCCAGGATCGACGGCGCCATGGCCTTCACCACCAAGTTGCATGTCACCGAGATCACTGGCTCGGAAACCTTCGTGCACCTGGATCATCGCGGCGAGCGCTGGGTCGGTCTGATCCACGGAGTGCAGAGCCTAAACCTGGGACAGGACCTCCAGGTGTTTCTGGACCCCGCCCATGTATATATCTTCGGGACCGAAGGTGCTCTGGTGTCGGCCGCCCCCTATGCGGAGGCGGCATAATGGCCAAGATCACGCTCGACAATCTGGCGCATTCCTATCTGCCGAACCCGAAATCGGAGGACGATTTCGCCCTCAAGGAATTGAACCACGACTGGCGCGACGGCGAAGCCTACGCCCTGCTCGGCGCCTCGGGCTGCGGCAAGTCCACGCTCCTGAACATCATTTCGGGATTGCTCAACCCGTCCCAGGGCCGAATCCTCTTCGACGACAAGGACGTGACCCACGCACCGACGGCGGAACGCAACATCGCCCAGGTGTTTCAGTTCCCGGTCGTCTACGACACCATGACGGTGCGCGACAATCTTGCCTTTCCGCTGCGCAACCGGGGCTCGGATCCCGCCTATGTGGCGGAACGGGTGGCCAAGATCGCCACGATGATCGGCATGGAATCCG
The DNA here is from genome assembly GCA_937891725.1 of uncultured Rhodospirillaceae bacterium. Classification (GTDB taxonomy): domain Bacteria; phylum Pseudomonadota; class Alphaproteobacteria; order Thalassobaculales; family Thalassobaculaceae; genus JANSYC01. The sequence continues at coordinate 3,182 of CALAHL010000416.1, forward strand.
AGCTGAACCGCAAGGCGCGCGGACTGACCGCCGATGCCAAGCAGAAGATCAGCCTCGGCCGCGGCATGGTGCGGGAGGACGTGAACGCGCTGCTGTTCGACGAGCCGCTGACGGTCATCGACCCACATATGAAATGGGAGCTGCGGACCCAGCTCAAATCGCTGCACCACGAATTCGGTCACACCATGATCTATGTGACCCACGACCAGACCGAGGCGCTGACCTTTGCCGACAAGGTGGTGGTCATGTACGACGGCCGGGTGGTGCAGATCGGCACGCCGCAGGAACTGTTCGAGCGGCCGGCCCATACCTTCGTCGGATACTTCATCGGCTCGCCTGGGATGAACCTGTTCGACGCGGAGATCAGCGGCCGGACCGCGCGCATCAAAGGCGTCGAAGTTGATCTCGGCGCGGCCTATCAGCCTGGGGCGGGCAAGCTGCAGATCGGAATTCGGCCGGAGTTCATCAGACTGTCGGCGGACGGCACCGGTGTGCCCGCCAGAATTAGTCGCGTCGAGGATGTCGGCAGGCACAAGATTGTTCGGCTCGACGTGTCAGGCCATGAAGTCAGCGCGATCGCCGACGAGGGAACCAATATTCCGGCGGATGTGACCCACATCGCGTTTGAGACCAAAGGCATCAACGTCTATGCGGACGGCTGGCGCGTTGCCCCCGACGGGGAGGCAGCCCCATGAACAAGACGGTCAATCAGAAAGCCTGGTTCCTGGTGCTGCCGGTTCTGGTTCTGGTGGCGTTCTCCGCCGTGATCCCGCTGATGACGGTGGTCAACTACTCGGTGCAGGACACCTTCGGGAACAATCAGTTCTTCTGGGCCGGGCTGGAGTGGTTCTCCGACATGCTGCATTCCCAGCGGATGTGGGATGCGCTGGGCCGGCAACTGGTGTTCTCGGCGATCATCCTGGCCATCGAGGTCCCGCTGGGGATCTTCGTCGCCCTCAACATGCCCAAGGGCGGATTCTGGGCCTCGTTCTGTCTGGTCCTGATGTCGCTACCGCTACTGATCCCCTGGAACGTGGTCGGCACGATCTGGCAGATCTTCGGCCGGGTCGACATCGGCCTGTTGGGCTACACCCTCGACAGTCTCGGCATCGCCTACAACTACACCCAAGATGAATTCGCCGCCTGGGCGACCGTCATCGTGATGGACGTCTGGCACTGGACCTCTCTGGTGGCGCTGCTGGCCTATGCCGGGCTTCAGTCGATCCCAGACGCCTATTATCAGGCGGCGAAGATCGACCAGGCCAGCCGGTGGGCCGTGTTCCGCTACATCGAACTGCCGAAGATGGCCGGCGTTCTGATGATCGCGATCCTGCTGCGTTTCATGGACAGTTTCATGATCTACACCGAGCCGTTCGTGGTCACCGGCGGTGGGCCGGGCAATGCCACCACCTTCCTGTCGATCGATCTGGTGAAGATGGCGCTCGGACAGTTCGATCTGGGTCCCGCTGCGGCATTCTCGTTGATGTACTTTCTCGTGATCCTGCTGATTTCATGGGTGTTTTACACTGTGATGACCAACCTCGACAAAAGGGATGGCCGGTGATGGCAACCACGAGCACAAGCCCCCGGTTCCGGATCAACGGCTCCGTCGTGGTGATGGCCCTTTATCTGTTGTTCCTGTTGCTGCCGATCTACTGGCTGCTGAACATGAGCCTGAAGACCAACTCCGAGATTCTCGGGACCTTCACTCTGTGGCCGCAGGACATGACGCTGGCGAATTACGGCAAGATCCTGACCGATCCCAGCTGGTACATGGGCTATGTGAATTCCCTGATCTACGTAGTCATGAACACGGTGATCTCGCTTGCGGTCGCCCTGCCCGCGGCCTATGCCTTCAGCCGCTACTCCTTCATGGGCGACAAGCACCTGTTCTTCTGGCTGCTGACCAACCGGATGGCGCCGCCTGCGGTGTTCGCGCTGCCGTTCTTCCAGCTCTATTCATCGGTCGGACTGTTCGACACCCACATCGCAGTGGCGCTGGCGCATTGTCTGTTCAACGTGCCGCTCGCGGTCTGGATCCTGGAGGGGTTCATGCGCGGTGTCCCAAAGGAAATCGATGAGACGGCCTATCTCGACGGCTATTCGTTCCCGCACTTCTTCGTCCGGATTTTCACACCCCTGATCGCCAGCGGGATCGGCGTCGCGGCGTTCTTCTGCTTCATGTTCTCCTGGGTGGAACTGCTGTTGAGCCGGACGTTGACGACGGTGGATGCCAAGCCGATCGCCGCGATCATGACCCGCACTCAAGGGGCCGCCGGAATCGATTGGGGCGTGCTGGCCGCCGCCGGCGTGCTGACGCTCGTGCCAGGTGCCTTGGTAATTTACTTCGTTCGCAACTACATCGCCAAGGGTTTTGCCCTGGGCCGCGTTTAGGCCCTGGGCGACCGACAGGGAAAGGAGTGACCAATGGACTGGATGGCTTGGACGCTTCCGACCGCGATCTTTTTCGGCGTGATCGCAAGTCTGCTGATCACGTTCACCTTGCTCGCCATCAAGTTTCCGGAGACACCCCGGCAGGGCGTCCTCCAGATCGAGACGACCCGTGGGGATCGTCTGTTCATCACGCTCTTGGGCTCAGCCTTCATCAATCTGGCCTGGCTGGGTCTGGAAGTCGGCCCGCAGCCCTATGCGCTGCTGGCTTGCCTTGTCTATGCCGCAGCTGTGTTCCGCTGGGTCTAGACCGGAAAACGGGCACGTCCGGGACACAACCGGGCGGCCAAACGCAGAACAACGAAACGATACCTTGGGAGGTACAACATGAAACTACACCTGAAATCAGCCACTGCGCTGGGCGCCATGATGGCGTTCCTGGCAGGGCCGGTTTGGGCCGACATGGAGGCTGCGAAAAGCTTCCTGGACACCGAGATCGATGGTCTCTCCGTCCTGTCGCGCGCCGAACAGGAAGCCGAGATGCAGTTTTTCATCGACGCGGCCAAACCTTTCGCCGGCATGGACATCAAAGTCGTCTCGGAAACCATCACGACCCACGAATACGAAAGCCAGGTGCTTGCACCGGCCTTCACCGCCATCACCGGGATCAATGTCACCCACGATCTGATCGGCGAAGGCGACGTGGTCGAGAAGCTGCAAACCCAGATGCAGTCGGGCGAAAACATCTACGATGCCTATGTGAACGACAGCGACCTGATCGGCACCCACTGGCGTTACCAGCAGGTCCGTAACCTGACCGACTGGATGGCCGGCGACGGCTCCGACGTCACAAATCCTGGCCTGGATATCGACGATTTCATCGGCACCCAGTTCACCACAGCACCTGACGGCAAGCTCTACCAGCTGCCGGACCAGCAGTTCGCGAACCTGTACTGGTTCCGCTATGACTGGTTCAACGACGAAAAGAACAAAGCCGACTTCAAGGCGAAATACGGCTACGACCTCGGCGTCCCGGTCAACTGGTCGGCTTATGAGGACATCGCCGAGTTCTTCACAGGCCGCGACCTGTCGCACATGGGCGTGGAAGGCGAAGTCTACGGCAACATGGACTACGGCAAGAAGGACCCCTCGCTCGGCTGGCGCTATACCGACGCCTGGATGTCGATGGCAGGCATGGGCGATGTGGGTGAACCCAACGGCCTTCCGGTCGACGAATGGGGCATCCGGGTGAACGAGAACTCCCAGCCGGTCGGGTC
>CALAHL010000417.1 GCA_937891725.1 uncultured Rhodospirillaceae bacterium
CGCCGACCCATTTGGCCATGGCCATGCCGCTGTGCTCATCCAGGATCTTCTTCAGATCGTCCGGCAGGCTCTCGTACTTGGCCTTGTTCATCGCCAGGACGAACACCGAGGTGTAGAGCCCGCGCGGACCCGGGGTCACCGCGTGATTCTTGACCAGTTCCGAGATCTTCAGCGGGATCGTGATCTCCCACGGAATCACCGCACCGTCGACCACGCCCTTGGACAGCGCCTCCGGCAAAGCCGGCACCGGCATGAACACCGGGGTGGCGCCCATCGCCTCAAGGGCCTTGCCGATCGACCGGCTGGGTGCGCGGATCTTCATGCCTGCCAGATCTTCGACCTTGGTCACCGGATCGTCGGTGTGGATCACGCCGCGCGCATGGGTGTGGAACAGCAGCGGATGCACGTCGCTGAACTCATCGCCCAGATGCTTCTCGGAGAATTCCTGCACCGCCTGGGTAGTGCCGAGGGCGGTGTTCACCATGAAAGGCAGCTCGAACACGGCGACGGTCGGATACCGGCCGGGCGTGTAGGCCGGCAGGGTCCAGACGATGTCGACCACCCCGTCCCGGACCTGGTCGATCAGCTGCGGCGGCTTGCCGCCCAATTGCATCGAGGGATAGATCTCGAACTTGATGCGGCCGCCCGAGGCCTCCTCGATCTGCTTGGCCCAGGGCTCCAGCACCCGGGTCTGGGTGTTCGCGACCGGAGGCAGGAAATGATGAACCTTGAGGGTGACCTCCTGCGCCTGAGCGGCGCCGCCGAACAGCGCGCCTCCCAAGACGGTGGCGGAGAGCGCACCCAGCAGCGCGCTGCGTGACATGAACATAAGACTTTCTCCCTGTCTGTTCTCAACCCCGGTCTGCGCCGGGCTTACCCCCGGCATCGGCCAGGCTCATGACGGAGAGCGGGCCAATCGGAGGATATCGGCTGACTATGTGAGAGCCCACCGGGCCTGTCAAACCGTTTCACTTGCAACCAAATCGGTTTATCCCGCGTCAGGTGACTTGCGAAGTAAGGCGGTTCGGGACAAGGTGCGGCGATATCGGACAGTGGGCTCGAGCGCGGTTGACGGCAGCCTCAGATCGACGGCCCACCCGCCTGCCTAAACACCGCAACTCCGTCCGCTCTAGCGAACCGAAAAGACGAGGACAATCAGATGGGTTATGCAATCACCCCTCCCGCCCAAGCGGCCCTCCCGATCGCCGGGTCCGAGGATTTGTTTCCGGTCCGCCGGGTGTATTGCGTCGGCCGGAACTATGCGGCCCATGCACGCGAGATGGGGCATGACCCGGATCGGGAGCCGCCGTTCTTCTTCATGAAGCCGGCCGATGCGCTGGTGACCGGCGGGGCCGACATGCCCTATCCGCCCGCCACCTCTGACCTTCATCACGAAATCGAAATGGTCGTTGCCCTGAAAGGCGGCGGCGCGAATATCGCGGTCGAGGCGGCCAACGAGCTGATCTGGGGCTACGCGGTCGGGCTCGACATGACCCGGCGCGACGTTCAGGGCGAAGCCAAGAAGATGGGCCGGCCCTGGGACATGGGGAAAGGCTTCGACAAGTCGGCGCCGATCGCTCCGATCCACCCGATCACCGAGACCGGGCTGATCGAGACCGCCGACATCTGGCTCGAGGTCAACGGCACCAAGCGCCAGACCTCCAACCTGAATGCGCTGATCTGGTCGATTCCGGAGACCATCAGCTATCTGTCCGGACTGGTCGAGTTGGCGCCCGGCGATCTGATCTTCACCGGCACGCCGGAGGGGGTCGCGGCCTGCGTGAAGGGCGACGTCCTGCACGGCCACGTGGACGGCCTGACCGACCTCAACGTCAAACTGGTCTGAGCGGGGAGCGCGGCATGCGGATCGTCACCTGGAACATCAACTCGGTCCGCTTGCGGCTGCCGCGTGCGCTGGAACTGCTTCTGGCGGTCGAACCGGACGTGCTGTGCCTGCAGGAAACCAAGGCGGATGCGGACAAGTTCCCGGCCGAGGCGTTCGCCGAAGCGGGCTATCCGCATCAGGTGGTGCGCGGATTCAAGGGCTATAACGGGGTCGCGATCGTCTCCCGTCTGCCGATCGAGGAGACCGTCTGCCACCCGTTCTGCGGCCGGGACGACGCCCGCCATATCGCGGTTCGGGTCGACGGCGGCCCCGAATTGCACGATTTCTACGTGCCCGCCGGTGGCGACGAGCCGGACCCGGAGGTCAACGACAAGTTCCGGCACAAGCTGGATTTCCTGGCGGAGATGACGGACTGGTTCGCCACCAACCGGACCGCGTCGGACCCGATGGTGCTGGTCGGGGATCTGAACATCGCACCTCTGGAAGCCGATGTCTGGTCCCACAAACAGCTTCTGAAAGTGGTCAGCCACACCCCGGTCGAGGTCGAGGCGCTGGCCAGGCTCCAATCCGGGCTCGGCTGGGTCGACGCGGTGCGTGGCGCGGTCGGCCCGGACGAGAAGCTCTACACCTGGTGGAGCTACCGGGCGAAGGACTGGCGGGCCGCCGACAAGGGCCGCCGGCTCGATCATATCTGGGTGACCGCACCGCTGGCCGACAAGGTCACCCGCATCGAGGTCCTGAAGGACGCACGGGGCTGGGAAAAGGCCTCCGACCACGTTCCGGTGATCGTGGATCTCTAACCCCGTCCCAGTGCCAGGCGCGCGATCCGGTCGGTGGCGTAATGGGCGCTGTCGAGCGATCCGACCTGCCAGCCCGGCCAATAGCTGAACCAGTCGCCGGCGAAGAACACCTTGCCGTTGGACGCGTCCGAGGCCACCACGCCTTCGAACACGTCGGGCTGGGTATAGGCGGTGTCGTTGGCCCAACCACCCTCCTGATAGGGCATCTTGGCCCAGGCGATGGTCACGCCGTTCTCGGCGAACACCTTGTCCCGGAAGCCGGGGTGCAGCTTCTCACCCGCCGCCAGCGCCGCCTCCAGCCGCTGGTCCCGGGTGTAATCCTGGAAGATCTGCGCCTGTTCCTTCCGGTTATAGGCCGCTGTCATCACCCCGGTCGGGCTGTTGAAGCTGTAGGACGGATACCAGATCTGGGTGGTGATATCCTTGGTCCAGGAGATCCCGCCGAAGATCTTATCCTCCTCCTCCCAGAACCGGTATCTGCCCTGCAATCCCACCTTGCAGGCCGGGGTGACATAGACCGAGGACAGGATGCGCCGGGTGCTGTCGGAGATGAAGTTGCCGCCGATCCGCGCCAGGATCCCGGGGGCGCAGGTGGTCACCACATAGTCGGCCGGATCGCCGTTCTCACCATTGGCGTTGATCGCGAAGACCATGCCGTTGTCGACCTCCAGCCGCGAGACCGGCTGGCCGTAGCGGACCATATCCGAGACCTTACCGTTCGGCGCGGTCTCCGAGACCGGCACGTCGGCGTCCATGAAGCCGTCGACGATCCTGTCCATGCCGTCGACCGGCTCCATCAGGGTCGCCTGCCAGAAGTACTCCAGATTGTTGAACATCTCCGAGTTCCAGAAATCGGAGTTCAACACCTCGTCCAGCGACAGGGTCGGCCAGGGCTGTCCCGGTTCGATCACGTCACCGGGGTTGAGCTGGCGATGGGTGCGGCCGTCGATCGCATAGCCCGCACGGATATAATCGTCCTTCAGCCCGGCCCCCTTGTAGACCAGCTCGGCGCCCTCGGCGCTCAACTGGCCGAACTGCTGGAGCATCCCCAGGAAGGCGTCGACCTCGGACGGATCGATCAACTGGTCCAGCGCGCCCTGGTTCTGCACCTTGGCCAGCATCTCGGCCAGTGCGCCGCGCAGGTCGTTTTTGAGCCGGCGAAGCTGAACCGGGTTTCCACCGTTCCAGGCGTCGTTTTGCGCCAGGTTGGCGGCGTCGTAAAAAATGTAGGGCTGAAGTTCGACCCCCAGCTCGCGGCAGTAGTCCAGCACACGGGTATGATGCTGCGGGATCCGGCCCGGCCCGGCATTGAGATAATTGTCCGGATCGTTCGGCAGCACATCGCCGACCTGCTCGAACCTCATGGTCGTCGGCGTGTCCCAGTCGACCTCCTGATAGGAGTTGCCGTCCCGCAGCGTGAGGCTGCGTCCCCCGGCCCGTCCGGTCGCCTCCAGGATGATCACCTCCGCCCCCGCCCGGGCGGCCCGCAGCGCGCTGCACAGCCCGGCGACACCAGCGCCGATCACGAACACCCGCTTGCCGGACAGGCTGCCGTTCGGAAGCGGCGCCGTCGTATGCCCGGCGGCCAGCGCCTGTCCGGTGCCGAACAGACCCATCACATGCATCGCGCTGTAGGCGGCCCCGGCCCCGCCGATGGCGGCGATGCCCTGGATGAACCGTCGGCGCGTCAGCACTGGTTTTCTCGATACCATTTTGACATTCCCCCCAAAGCCTTTTTATCGTTCTTCTACTTTAAGGAGAAAGAATAAGAGCCGTATGCGCCGCCATTCAACTTCTTTCTTTCACACCGTCCAGATCAGCGGAAAACGGCCGGTGTCACTCGGCGGCTTCGTGCACACCTGAGCTTCCCGGCAAACGAGACCGAGCCCTAGCCCGGCAAGCCGCGCCGAAGGCGTCGAACAGGGCCGCGTTCAGCGCGCTGACCGGTCGCGGCCATTCGGCATGCCATTGCACGCCGACCGCGAAAGCAGGGGCGTGCACGACCCGGATCGCTTCGATCACCCCGTCCGGCGCGGTCGCCTCGACCGCGATTCCCTGACCCGGCGTGCCGACCGCCTGGCCGTGCAGCGAGTTCACCAGATGCGGACCCGGACCCGCCAACCGTTCCAAAATGCCCCCCGGCGTCAGGGCGATCGGATGAGACGGCCGGTATTTCCAGTCATAGGGCACATCGCGGCGCATCCGGTGGTCCAGACGGCCGGGATCTTCCTGAATTTTATCCAACAGGCTGCCACCAAAGGCGACGTTCATTTCCTGGATGCCCCGGCAGATGCCGAACACCGGAACACCGGCCGCCACCGCCGCCCGGATCAGCGGCAGGGTGACCGAATCCCGCGCCGGATCATGCTCGCCATAGCCATCCTCGGTCGGCTGCTGCGGCGCGCCGCCATAGTGCGCGGGATCGACATTGGAGGGGCTTCCGGTCAGCACCAGACCATCCAGCCGGGAGATCAGCACCTCGACATCGACGCCGCCCTCCAGCGCCGGGACCAGCACCGGACAGGCGCCGACGATCTCGGAGACCGCGGTCACGTATTTGTCGCCCACCCGATGACCGGCCATGGTGCCGTCGCGCTTCAGGCAACAGGGCAGACCGACCAGCGGGGTGGGTTCCGGATGGGCCATGGGCGGGTCTCCTCATCGATCAATGTTGTCACACGGACGTGCCCCCGAAGCGGGGGCCGGACGGGGCCGTTTGTCGCGGCCAGCTTGGCGCGACCGGACAATCATGCCATATGGCGCGGGATATGGACACGCCCAGCCTCACCTCTGAGATCACGAGTCTCGCGGCCTATAAGGGCGTGATCGTGGTCGGATGGATCGCGCTCCTGCTGATCGCCGAACGGGTGGCGCCGGCGGTGGCACGGCCCCGCGATCCGGACTCCGGCCGCCTTGGAACCTGGGCGCGGATCGGCCGCAACTTCACCCTGTTCGCGATCAACGGGGTTCTGTCGCGCGTGGCGGTGATCCCGCTGACCCTGGCGGCGGCCACGAGTCCGTGGGGCTGGCGGCCGGAGGACCTGAGCCTCGGAGGGACCGGCTGGGCCATGATGGCTGTGGATCTGGTGATCCTGGATATCTGGATCTACTGGTGGCATCGGGCGAACCACCGGATTCCGCTTCTGTGGCGGTTTCACGAGGTCCACCATCTGGACGAATTCCTGGACGTCAGCTCCGCCGTCCGGTTTCACGCGGGCGAGGTGCTGCTGTCGGCCGGGGTCCGCGCGGTGGTGATCATCGCCCTCGATATCCCGCTTGTCACCGTTCTGGTGTTCGAGACCCTGGTCCTGGTCTCGTCGGTCTTCCACCACTCGAACGTAAAGCTGCCGCAGGGCGTCGAGCGGGCGCTGGCGCGGGTGATCGTAACCCCGTCGATCCATTGGGTGCATCACCACGCGGTCCGGCGCGACACGGATTCGAACTACGCCACGGTGCTGTCGGTGTGGGATCGGCTGTTCGGCTCCCGCAGTGCGACGCCGCGAACGCCCGAGATGACGATCGGCACGGAAGGGCGGCGGGAGAAACCGCTGCTCGGCTTGCTGAGGCGACCGTTCAGGGATTAGCGGCCCTTATCAGCCCCGCGATCATAGGAATTCGGGACGAACGTCTTCGCGGGAATATCGATGCCGAACACCGGATCCAGAAGCGCCACCTTGACCTCGATTCCCTGGGCGTCCTGGACCACCCATTGCTTAAGCGCGAACGGCTTATCCTGGAATGTCAGGGTCACCTTCCCCTGCTCCAGCAGAGTGTCGCGGCTGACGGTCACGCGCAGCACATTGTTCTCACGGATGACCGCCTCAACCGTCAGATCATCGTCGAACACGACGGTGTCATCCACGATCACGCCGATCGCCGAGGTCGCCAGCGGCACCCGGCTGGTCTGCTCCAGCTCGTTGTCCTGATAGGTCAGCCATATTCCGTCCGCCGTGATCAGAATCGGCGACGGCGGGGCATACTCGAACCGCACCCGTCCGGGCCGCTTGATCCACAGCATGCCCTGGGCGATGTAGCCGGAGGAGCTGGCCTGGATGAAGCTCGACTGAACCGTGGTCATCGCGTTGAAATAGTTTTCAACCCGCTGGAGATCGGCCCTGTCGGCGGCCGACAGACGCAGACCGGGTGCGACGCTGACGGCGTCCTGGGCCACGGCCGGACCGGGAAGAACCGCCGGAGCACCGAAGAGGAACGCGGCGAGCGCAGTCGTGAGGATGTGCGTTTTCATATCCTTCAGATGCCCTCAGCCGACCCGGAGATCAAGCGGCCATTTCAAGGCAAACACATCTTCCGGCCGGCTTCGGTTTCAGGCGGCCGCGTGCGCCAGTTCCGCCAGCCCGTCGGCGACCGAGGTGAACTCCCCGCCGCTGCCGATCTTCTCGGCCCCGAACAGATCCGCAAACAGGCGGCGCACGGCGGGCGTGTGGGCCGTGCCGCCGGTCATGAAGACCTGATCGATGCGCTCCGGTGCGATCTGCTGCTGCGCCAGCAGATCCAGCACACAGCCCGAGATCTGCGCCAGATCGTCGGCGATCAGCGCCTCGAAGGTCTCCCGGGTCAGCTCCAGCTCCAGATCCAGCCCGATCTCGCCGAGCGGGATGGTCGCCACCTCGGCCTGGGAGAGGGCCTCCTTGGCGCCGGACACCGCGCGGTACAGATGAAACCCGGTGCCGTCGGTGATGATCTTGATCATCCGCTCGATCTTCTCGGGTTCCAGCGAGGCGCGGCGCAGATCGTCCCAGGCCCGCAGATCGGTCGGATTGTTCATCAGCGAGATCCGATGCCAGACCAGATCGGAGCTGTTCCAGGGCACCGTCATGACGGTATCGAAGCTTTTGAACCGGCTGCCCTTGCCCAGATAGGGGGCGACCACATGATTGACGATCCGGGAATCGAACCGGTCCCCCGCCAGGCCCAACCCGGCATGGGCGATCGGCTGCAGCCCGTCCGGGCCGTCTTTCAGGACCGAGAAATCGCTGGTCCCGCCGCCGAAGTCGGCCACCAGGACCAGATCCTTGCGGGTGTTGGTGCGGGCGTACTGCGCCCCGGCGGCGGCCGGCTCCAGCGCGAATTCGATCCCGCTCAGACCCGCGCCTTCCAGCGCGCGGCGCAGGCGATCGAGAGCCAGGGCCTCATCCGGCCTGGCGCCGGCGAACACCACCGGCCGGCCAACCCGGATCCGATGCCCGGCACCGGTGAGGGGGATGTCGAGGCGGCCCAGCAGATCGGTCAGGAAATCGACGATGATGTCCTCGATCCCGACCCGCCGGCCGAAGATCTGGGTGCCGGTGAAGCTGGCATCGCCCAGATAGGACTTCATCGACATGATCAGCCGCTGATCCGGCCCCCATTCGATATAATCGGAAATGCCGTAGGGTCCGGAGCTGTGGTGGATCTCCGGCCGCGCCCGTTCGACCTCCTGCCAATAGCAGATCAGCGACCGAAAGCTGCGCCCGGCGCCGAGCGGCGACTCGAACACATGATGCTGCCGCACGCCCTCGGCGGTGATGGTGGAGACGACCGTGTTCGTGGTCCCGAAATCGAGCCCGATCGATATCGGTTTCGTGGTCATGTTCGGCGTCATGGCACACCCCTGTCCGGTCAGCGGACGGGGGTGATACAGCAGGACCATCGGGCAAGTCCATCTTGGGACGCAATGTTTGATCCACCGAGCAATCCGCGCCTCGGCAGACCCCCGATGGTCATGATTTGATACAACACGGATAAATTTAAAAACAATTGAAAAATCTAACGGTGGTCACACCTGTCTCGGTACGACGACGCCATCGATATGGCCAGCCACGAGACCCAGGTCGTCAAGCCCGAACCTCTGATTGATCTCAGAAAGCGCGGCAAGCGCAAAGTCGTACTCGCCATAGAGATCCGCCAGCAGAACGGCCATGCATCGGAGTTGCTGCAAGGACATCCGATGCCACTGGCGGAAGTCCCGAACGAACAACGCATCCGACCAGATCCACTGACCGCCCGGAGCTTGCAAATCCCCGTCGCTCGGTTGTGCTGGGCAAATGAACCGGCTTCCATAACC